>JANXUM010000588.1 GCA_025356215.1 Bryobacter sp.
AATGGAGCTGGTTCCCGGCGAATCATGTCTCCTCCAATGAAAAGCCGGGTGAAATCTGCTTCGGCAAATCCACCGAACCTTACCAGCCCTTCAAAAATAAGGTCAGTTTCCTTGGCAATCTCTACCATCCCAACGGCCCCAAAGCAGACCCACACACCTGCTCGGACATGTGGCTCACCGGCGCACCTTTGCAGAACCCCAAGCCCGGCGCCTACAACTCCGTCGGCCTTGATCAGATCATCGCCACCAACACCAAACAGTTCTGCCGCCAGCCTTCTCTGGTGCTGTCGATCGACGCGGGCACCGGTTACCTCTCGCGCACCGGCACCATTTCCTACAACCTCGAAGGACGCCCAATCCCGGCTGAAAACAACCCCCGCCGCGTCTTTAACCGCCTCTTCCGCGCCGACCACAAATCACTGAAGGCTGAACACGAGAAGCTGCAACACCGCATCAAGCTGGTCGACGCCGTCGCCGCAAGCGCCCGTTCGCTAGACCAGCAACTAGGCAAAACCGATCGCGAGCGCATGGACCAATACATGACCTCGCTGAATGAGATGGAATCGCGGCTGGTAGCCTCAGAGCGTTGGATCGACATTCCGCTCAAGAAGCAGGATTACTCGCACTTGAATCTGGATGCGAATTCAGAGGGCGATCCCGGCGAATTCTACCGAAACATGTTCGACCTGATCGCGCTGGCTTATGACGCCGACATTACGCGCTCGGTCACCTTCATGCTCAATCGCGAAGACGGCATGGGCATCAGCGATACCTTCCCCCTCAAGCTGGGGCTGTCCAAGACGCACCACAATTTGTCGCACGCCACCGACAAAGAGGGTCAGTTGCATTTCGCCAAGTACGACCAGTTCTTGAGCAAACAGATCGCACATTTCCTGGAGCGGATGAACGGCTACCAGGATCGCCAAGGCACGGTGCTGGATAACACGATCGTGCTTTTCGGCAGCGGTGCGAGCACGACGCACAACAACCACAACATCCCGACCTTGGTCGCCGGCGGGGCCAATATGGGCCTGAAGCATGGCAGGTATTGGAAGAACGGCGAGACGCGCATGTCCAACGTGTACGTCAGCATCCTGCGGGCTCTGGGTGTCGAGCAAGAGAACTTCGCCGACAGCACCGGCACGGTGAGCAGCCCGGTGTTTACCAAGGCTTAAGCCGCCTCAAAAACCAAACTAACTTCAAGCCCCTTGGGCTTGCGGTTGCGGCAACTCACTCGCCCGCCGCAGGCCTCGACACAACTTTTGACGATGGCGAGGCCCAGGCCCGCCCCCCCACTTTCTCGATCCCGTGCGTATTCCAGCCGGAAGAAGGGCTCGAATATCTGGTCCACCGACTCATCGGGAATCCCCGGCCCGGCGTCGCTGACCAATAGATTCACTTCCCCACGGGAGCTGCTGGCACCGACGGCGATGGGCCCCTCGGGCCCCGCGTAGCGCACCGCGTTGCGGATCACGTTGGCCACCGCGCGGAACAGATACTCGGCTTCGCCCTTAACCATCAACAGCGGGTCGACCTGTACGTCCATCTCAACGCCCGGGCGCGATTCGGCTCGCACCGCACGCCAAACGACGTCAGCGACGTTGACCGGACCCAGCGCCAAGCTCTCGGGGCGCATCTCGGCCTTGGCGAATTCCAGCAGCCCGTCCGTCAGGCCCGACATCACTCGCACGTCTTCGGCGAGATCTCGTACGTAGGCCTCGCCACTTTCATCCACCTTGCGGTCGAGGATGCCCAAGGCCAACTGCATACGCCCCAGAGGCGAACGCAGCTCATGCGCCACGTCACCCAGAAAACGTTTTTGGCCGTGGGTGAAGGCACCCAGGCGCGCGGCCATGCGGTTGATCGAGGCGCCCAGCAAGCCGAGTTCGTCGTGCCGTTTGACTGAGACTTGCGCGTCGAACTGGCCTTCGGCAATGCGCGCCGTGGCCTCGGTCATCTGCGCAATCGAGCGCGTCAATCCCCGCACCAATGGGACCCAACAGAGAATGCTCACGACCATCGCCCCAAAGCCGATCGAAAGCCAGGGGCGCATCTGGAAGAAGAATGGATTGGTCAACAGCGTTGGAGAGGCAATGATCAACAGGCCGCGCGAAGGGCGCTCGCCTGCGGCCGCCGGAGGAACGAAGGTACGCATCGCCACCCAATACTTGTAGTCGGAATTGGAGGTCGCGCTAATCAGAAATGGGCCGCCTCCGCCGCCAAAGTTTGGGATGTTGTGTCCCGGGCCACCTGTGATTCTCGGGTCGTCCCGCCGCGGGCCTTCGTCTTTGCGCGGCCAATTGCCGTCTCGCGGTCCGTCTCGCACGCCGTCGCGTGCCCCGTCTCGCCCTCGCTCCCACGGAGCGATCATGCGTTCTTTCAGCTCCGCCGGCAAGGTCAGCACCGGCCCGGCCTGCCATTCCCCGTCGCTACGATAAAGCGCAAACGTGACGCCTTGGCTGGCGCTGTGATCGGCCAGCACCTGGCTCCAGCCGGCGCGTTCGGTGTCGCGCATCTCGAGCGCAATACTGCGCGTTTGCGAGACGATCCGCTCCCGCGCCGTCGTCATCAAAAAGCTTTCAAACTCTTGCCCCAGTTGCCAGCGCACGAGCCCGAGAAACAACACGGCCAGCGCAGCCACATTGAACACGGCCAGGAGCATGATCTTCGTCGTCAAACGGAAACGCGGCTGGATGTCCATCAGTCGCCCCCTGATTTCTTGATGCGGTAGCCCGCTCCGCGTACGGTCTCGATCCAACGTGGCGCTTTAGCGTCGTCGCCCAGCTTGCGCCGCAACGAAGAGATATGTACATCGATCGAACGATCGAAGACTTCAAAATCCCGCTCGGCCACTTCCAGCAATAGCTGTTCGCGCGATTTCACGCGGCCCGCCGCCCGGCCCAGACTGAGCAGCATATCGAATTCGATCGGCGTCAAGGTCAGCATCTCCCCGCGCAATTCAGCTGTGCGCGCTTCAACGTCGATCTTCAATTCGCCGACGATCACGACACTCTCGGCATCCATGCGGACACGCGCGCTCATTTGACTCCGCCGCAAAACGGCCCGCAGTCGCGCCAGCAATTCGCGCGTGGAGAAGGTTTTAGGGACGTAGTCGTCGGCGCCTACCTCAAGGCCGGCGATGCGGTCGGGCTCATCGCCCAGTGCAGTCAGCATCAGGACGGGAACGTCCGACTCGCGGCGCAATTCACGCAGCACTTCCATGCCGTTCATCCCCGGCAACATCACATCGAGAATCACGGCGGCGTAGGGCATCTCCAGCGCCTTCTTCAATCCGGCGGCCCCGTTGTGAACGACGTCGACTTCGTAGCCTAGCGGCGTCAGATAATCTTTCAGCAGCCTGGCCAGCTTAATGTCGTCGTCGATAATCAGCAGCGGAGTTTCGCTCATACCGGTTCAAGCCTAAGCTTAATCATTCCACGAAGACGCGATTGGATCTTTTACTCAACCTTTACACTTTTGCGAGGGATCGACACACTGGCTTTACGAGCCTGCTTCATAGTCGGATCATGCGAAACACATTCACCAAGTTCGTAATGGCCGCGGCGATCACCTTGCTGCCGGCTCTCACCTTTGCCCAACCCCCTGGCGGCGGCCAAGGCCGGGGCGGCGACCCCGCCCAGATGCTAGATCGCCAGATGACCGCGATGAAGGAAGCCGTCGGTCTCACCGACGACCAAGAGAAGGCCATTCGCCCCATCCTGATGGACCAGATGAAGCAGCAGCGCGAGTTGATGGCCAATGGCCCCAGCGATGAGAGCCGCGAGGCCATGATGAAGATGCAGACAGCCGCCACGGCCAAGATCAAGAAGGTTCTTAAGGAAGACCAAATCGAGAAGTTTGACAAGTTCCAGGCCGAGCGGATGAACCGCCGCCGCGGCCCGGGTGGCCCAGGTGGCCCGCCGCCCCCGCCCCCGGCGAACTAGTCGCTTTTCACCAAGTTTCCTCCATCCCCCTTTGGAGGAATCCCGAGAGAGCATGAGCCGCTCACCCCCGTTCGGCTCATGCTCCTCAACTATTTTCAGAGGCCCAATTTCGATGCGCTTACTTGCACTGCTACTCACGATCGCCACCGCCGCCCTGGCGCAGAATTTGAACACCTTCAAAGGCCAGGTGACCGACCCGTCGGCCGCCGCCGTGCCCGGCGCGATCGTGCGTTTGTCCCCGGCGGGGGGGAAGGAGCAGCGCAAAAACACGGATGCATCGGGTAATTTTGAGTTCCGTAACATTCCTTACGGCAAGTACACGGTGCGCATTGAGAAGCCGGGCTTCACGATGTATCAAGTCGACGAGTTGCAGGTGTCGGGGGTGACGCTGTTCAACATTCAGATGACGATCAACTCGCAGGCGCAGGTGATCGACGTGCAGAGTGAGATCCAAGGTGTCGGTACCGACCCGTTGATGAACGCCGGTGCGCTGGTGTTGAAGGAAGCCGATCTCGAAGCCTTCTCAGACGACCCCGACATTCTGGCCGACGAACTGATGGCCTTGGCGGGGCCGGGCGCTGGCCCCAACGGCGGTCAGCTCTTTATCGACGGCTTCTCCGGCGGCAAGCTTCCGCCGAAGTCTTCCATCCGGGAAGTGCGCGTCAACAGCAATCCCTATTCGGCCGAGTACGACCGCATCGGCTTTGGCCGTATCGAGATCCTCACCAAGCCGGGCACGGACAAGTTCCGCGGCGAGGTGCATTATGGATTTTCAGACAGTGCGTTGAACTCTCGCAACCCTTTTGCGCCGACGCGCGCGCCCTTTCGCTCTCAGCTTTGGGGAGGCCGGCTCTCGGGTCCAATCACAGCGAAAAAGGCGAGTTTCTCGGTCGACATCGAAGGACGCAATGTTGACGAGAACTCCATTATTAACGCTACGATTCTATCGCCGTCTTTCCTGCCGACACCCTTTCAGCAGACCGTGGTGACGCCACAACGGCGCTTCAATATCACCAACCGCGTCGACTATGCGATCAACGATAAAAACACCCTGGTGGCCCGCTACACCTTTAGCCCCACAAGCTCGGACAACCAGGGCATCGGCCAATTCTCGCTCCCGACGCGCGCGTACAACTCGCGCGATACTGACCACACCGTGCAGATCACCGAGACGTCAATTCTATCGACTCGCGCCATCAACGAGACTCGATTTCAGTACCTGCACTCTAACACCGAGCAGCTAGGGGACAACAAACTGTTCGCGCTCAGCGTACAGGACGCCTTCACAGGAGGCGGTCCGCAGAACGGCAGCGCACGCACGATCGACCAGCGCTTTGAGTTGACGAACATCACCAGTTTCGTCAGAGGCACGCACTCGATCAAAGTGGGCGGTCGGGCCCGGCGCACGAATCAAGAAAGCCTTTCGCCGAACAACTTCGGCGGCTCATACACCTTCGCCGGTGGCATCGCGCCGGTGCTGGACTCGAACAACAACCCGGTACTAAACTCGGACGGCACGATCCAGTCACAACAGACCACATCGCTTGAGCGCTACCGGCGCACGCTGATCTTCCAAGCCCAGGGCCTCTCTCCGGCCCAGGTTCGCGCGCTTGGCGGCGGTGCCAGCCAATTCAGCATTAATCTTGGGAACCCGTTGGCGGGAGTTCAGCAATTCGATATCGGGATGTTCGCCACTTGGGACTGGCGCTACAATCCGCGCACGACGATCTCGGGCGGGTTGCGCTGGGAAGACCAGACGAATATCTCCAACCACAATAATTTCGCGCCGCGTGTCGGCATCGCCTATGCCCTGGACGGTGGCGGCAAGAAGCCGACCAAGACGGTGCTGCGCTTGGGCAGCGGGCTTTTCTATGACCGTGTCGACGACAACCTCACCTTGAACGCGCTGCGGTTTAACGGCGTAAATCAGGTCAGCTACACCGTGCGCGATCCCGACACCTTTCCCTCGATTCCCACGGCGACGCAGTTGGCACCCTTTCGCAATTCGCTCACCGTTCGCGAACTCTATGCCGGCATCCGGACTCCTTATCTGTTGCAGAGTTCCGTTGGCCTGGAGCGCACGCTTCCGCGCAACACCAGAATTTCAACAAACTACATCTTCACCCGTGGCGTTCATGTCTTGCGGCAGCGCAACATCAACACCCCGCTTGGCGACGGCTCGCGGCCCTACGGCCCCAGTGGCAACATTTTCCTGAACGAGTCGACAGGATTTAGCCGTCAGCAGCAGTTGATGACCAACTTCTCAACACGCTTCTCCTCGCGCGTCAACTTGTTCGGCTACTACTCGCTGAACTTTGCACGCTCGGACACCGACGGTGGCGGGCCAGCCAACCCCTACAATCTAGCTGGCGAATATGGCCCCGCGAGACAAGACACGCGGCATCGCTTTACGCTGGCCGGCTCGATCGCGGCCAAGTGGGGCATCAGTCTAAATCCGAACTTCTCCTTGAACTCCGGCTCGCCTTTCAACATCACCACCGGACGCGATACCAACGGGGACACCTTGTTTACCGAGCGCCCGGCCTTTGCGACCGACCCGTTTGCGCCCGGCGTCCTCCGCACTCCTTATGGCAACTTCATCGCCAACCCCGGCCCGAACGACAAGATTATCCCCCGCAACTACGGGCGCGGGCCGATGAACTACAGCTTGAATTTGCGCCTATCGAAGTCTTTCGGCTTCGGTCCTGAAGTGACGCGCGCTGCGGGTGGAGGCGGCGGGCGAGGCGGTGGTGGTGGCGGACGCGGTGGCGGTGGCGGCGGGATGCGCGGTGGCGGTGGTGGCGGTATGCGCGGCGGTGGTGGCGGTGGGGACATGGGCGGCGGCCCAGATGGCGGTGGCGGTAGCGTTAGCCGCAAATATTCGGTGAATTTCTCAGCG
>JANXUM010000122.1 GCA_025356215.1 Bryobacter sp.
ATAAGCTGACGGCGCGGATGGACCCCGCCGAGCTGAGTCGCGGATATGCCCGGTTCGGCTTGAACGACAAGGCACCGACCTTGACGCTGGCGGAGTTGCAGATGGCGGCGCGGCGGCTGGTGACGAGGAGTCAGGAAGAACGCCTGCGACCGATCTTTCAAGGGATGGAGGAAGCTGTCGAGTACGGCACGGCGCGCCTGGCGGCAGTTGCCGCGACACGTGTGGCGGGCAAGACAGGGACGGTGGCGGGGTCGGCCATGTTCATGGGTTACGCGCCAGCGACGAAGCCGCACTATCTACTGGTGATCCATCTTGATTCCGGATCGGGCGGCGGCGACGCGGCGCCGTTTGCGGCGAAGATCTTTGCCGACTTGTTCACCGGGCCCGCGCCAGTGTTCGATTCGCAGAGCGTGTCGGTGAGGCTGTTCTGGCAGAGCCCGCCGTCAGAGCTGAATCTGAAGGCCGGACGCTATCCGGCAGGTACGGCGATCGTCGCCAACACGAGTAAGATGGTCGCACCCGGCCCACTCACTGTCGAGACGCGCGACGGCAGCTTTCTCTTGACGGTGCAAGTGCCGCTGGAGGTCTATGTGGCGGCCGTGCTGGAGGGCGAGGCGGCGGGCTTCCGGCAGCCAGCCGCGCGAGAAGCGATGGCGATCGCCGCGCGTACTTACGCAACTTGCTTCCGGCAGCGCAACATGCGCCGCCATGCCGAGGAAGGCTTTGATTTCTGCGACACGACGCACTGCCAGGACGCGCGATTTGTAGCCGTAGGCCGACCGGAACTGCGCGAGGCCGTTGAGAATACGGCGGGCCAATTGGTTTGGTTCAACGGGCAGCCGGCCGCCACTTACTATCATGCCGATAGCGGGGGATGGCTGGAGGCCGCAGCCAGCGCACCATATTTGAAGCAACGCCGTGACACATGGTGGGTCGACAGCCCAGAGGCGCGGTGGACATGGCGCGTACCCGCCAAGCAATTGGCCGAGGCTCTGAACCTGGCGCGCGTGACCGAGAATTTTGCCGTAACCGCGCGCGAGGAGTCTGGGCGGGTGCGGGCGCTGAATGTGTTTGGCCGCCCAGCGGAGGCGGCCAGCTTCCGAACGGCTGTAGGCAGGGCCTTGGGATGGAACACGCTTCCGTCTCGATTGTTCGAGGTCAAGCGCGAAGGACAGGCGCTGGTGTTTAGCGGCCGTGGACGCGGCCACGGGATCGGCATGCCTCAGACGAGTGCCGAGATCATGGCGGCCAAGGGCAAAAGCGCGGCGGAGATTTTGGCCGAATACTATCCGGGCACCAAGATCTCGGCGGGGGCCGCGACGCCGGTGTGGCAGACGCTACGCTCAGCGAAGATCACATTGCTCACTACGAACCCGACCAAGGACAAGTCGATGCTGGCCATCGCCGACAAGGAACTGGCGATGCTTGAGTCGTTAACCGGGATGAAGGTCGAGCCGGTGATCCGCGTGTATCCGACGCGCGAGGCATTCCGCGACGCCGGGGGAGAGACCGGCAATGTGCAAGGTGTGACGCGCGGTCGCAATGTGAAACTGCCGCCGGGCGTGAGCGTCGCGACGCTGAGACATGAGATCTTGCATGCTTTGCTGGAGAGCAACACGAAGGCCAAGCAGCCAGACTGGTTCCGCGAAGGGCTGGTTCAAGCTCTGCTTAGTGAAAAAAGCGAAGACGCCACGCGGGCCGGGGGGTTGCTTCGCGACAAAGGCAAGGCGCAGACGCTCCAGTATTGGCGCAATGGATTGCCCTGAGGGGTGTGCGAGAATCGATGGTTCTGTATGCCTGAATTGCGACGCGACCCAGTAACGGGCCGATGGGTGATCATCTCGGTGGAAAGAGCGCGCCGGCCGAGTGACTTTGTGCGCGTGCCTGTGACGGGGCCCACCGCCCGCTTCTGCCCCTTTTGTGCCGGGAACGAATCGAAAACACCGCCGGAGATCGCCGGATACCGCCCCGATGGCGGCCACGCCAATGATGCCAACTGGAGTCTGCGCGTAGTGCCCAACAAATTCCCCGCCTTGCGGGTCGAGGGCAATCTGGAGCGCACGGGCGAAGGGATCTACGACCGAATGAACGGTGTGGGCGCGCACGAAGTGATTATCGAGACGCCCAAGCATGAGCTGTTTTTATCGGAATGTTCCGAACGCACGATCGAAGAATTGTTTTGGGCCTTTCGCGAGCGGATTCGCGATTTGAAACGCGATTCGCGCATGCGTTACATCGTTTGCTTCAAGAACCACGGCGAACTTGGCGGAGCGACGCTTGAGCACTCCCACTCGCAAATCATCGGGCTGCCGATTGTCCCCAAGCGGGTGCAGGAAGAAATCGATGGCGCGCGCAAGTATTTCGATTTTCGCGAGCGCTGTATCTGGTGCGACATGATCCGGCAGGACATGGAGAACGGGTCGCGAATGATTTTGGAGACGGATCATTTTGTGGCCGCGTCGCCGTACGCGCCGCGATTTCCATTTGAGGTGTGCGTGACGCCGCGGCACCATGGCAGCCACTTTGAAGAGAGCACGCCGCAGACCATCAAGAATCTGGCCTGGGTGATGCGCACCCTTCTACGTCGCATTGACAGGGTGCTGGAGCAGCCCAGCTACAATTTCGTAATTCACACCGCGCCCGTACACGAGGGGCCCATGGAGCATTTCCATTGGCACATCGAAATCATTCCGCGGCTTACAAAGATCGCCGGCTTTGAGTGGTGCACCGGCTTCTATATCAATCCAACGCCTCCCGAAGAAGCGGCGCGATTTCTGCGCGACGCCGGCATGGTGTGAGGTGTTAAGGTCATAAATCATGGGAACTTTCCGTCCTGTACCCCGCCGCATCGGCATGAGGCCGCCGCCAGCCGCCGGCGCTCCTGTGAAGAAAGTTCCAGGGGAAGCGGCGATTGTCGAGAGGGTGCCGGGGGCGTTGCGGGCGACCAGTCGTTCGTTTGAACTGAAGGGCGAAATTCATCGCAAGCTGATCAGCGTCCTCGACCTCAATAAGGTCAACTCTCTGCCGCGCGATCGGGTGCGCATGGAGATCGGACGGGTGGTGGAGAAGCTGCTGCAAGAGCAGCGCGTGCCGATGACAACGGCGGAAGAGAACCAGATCATTGAAGAGGTTCTGGACGAAGTGTTCGGCCTCGGTCCGCTGGAGGCGCTGCTCAAAGAGCCGTCCATCTCGGACATTTTGATCAACGGGCCGAACAAAGTTTATGTCGAACGATTCGGCAAGCTGACGTTGACGGGCATTCGCTTTAAAGACAACGCTCATCTGCTGCACGTGATCGAGAAGATCGTCTCCAAAGTGGGACGGCGCGTGGACGAAGCCAACCCGATCGTCGACGCGCGATTGCAGGACGGCAGTCGCGTCAACGCGATCATTCCACCGCTGGCGCTGGACGGACCTTCGATGTCGATCCGCCGCTTTGGGCGGCACGTCATCACCAGCGAAGAGTTGATTGAGAAGCGCACGATCTCGAAATCGATGCTGGAGTTTATTGGCGCCTGTGTCGCTGCCAAGACGACGATCCTGATCTCAGGCGGCACAGGTAGCGGCAAGACGACAACGCTGAATGCGATCTCGCGGTTTATCCCCGAGGAAGAGCGCGTGGTCACCATTGAGGACACCGCCGAATTGCAGTTGCAGCAGCGGCACGTGGTTAAGTTTGAAACGCGCCCGCCGAACTTGAACAAAGAGGGTGGCATCAATCAGAGGCAACTGGTGCGCACCGCGCTACGCATGCGGCCCGATCGGATCATCATCGGCGAGTGCCGCGGCGGCGAAGCGCTGGACATGTTGCAGGCAATGAATACGGGCGTAGAGGGGTCGATGACGACGATCCACGCCAACACGCCACGCGACGCATTCTCGCGTCTTGAGGCGATGATGCTGATGGCCGATCTCGAAATCCCCTCCAAGGTGTTGATCCAACAATTGGCGAGCGCGATCAAGATGGTGTGCCAGGTGGCTCGCCTGCAGGATGGATCGCGCAAGATCACGGCAATTTCCGAGGTGCTGGGCGTTGAGGACGGTCGTGTGTTGACGCAGGATATTTTCTTTTTTGAGCGCACGGGAATGACGCCGGATGGCAAGGTGCAGGGGCGCTTCCGATGGAGCGGAGTTGAACCGAAGATTCTCGATCGATTGCGCATGGCGGGCATCCCGCTGCGGGCCGACATCTTCGATGAAGTGGTGGAGGTAAACCAAGGATGACGCGACGGGAAATGGGATTGGCCGGGATGGCGGCAATGGTGGCCGACGGCGACACGATGGGTGACATGCGGTTCGACCCGGTCGCATACTCGCGCGAGCGCTACAAGAGCGCGCCGCTGCGGTTGAAGTTTGCGGCCAACACGTCGGCGGCGGCGCGGGCATGGCAGCGCAAGCTGCGTGTGAAGATGCGCGAGCTTGTTGGCGACTTGCCGGAGAATGCTCCTGCGCTGCGCCCGCGGGTGCTTGAGACCAAGGACTTTCCCGCCTACACGCGAGAAAAGATCGTCTTCACCAGCCGCGAAGGCATGGAGGCGCTTGGGTACTTGCTGAAGCCGAAGGCGGTTGCTGGCGCATTGCCGGTGATGGTCTGCGTACCGGGGCACGGACGCGGCGTCGAAGACATGATCGGCATCGACGACGCCGGTAAGCAGCGCACTGTGCCCGGCGGCTATCAGTTCGATTATCCGTTGCAATTTGTCTCCAGGGGGATCGCGGCCTTTGCGATTGAACCGCTGGCCTTTGGCTATCGGCGCGACCCGGTGAACGCGGCCAAGAGTCCGACTGCGAATAGCTGTCAGCCCGCCGCAGGAGCGGCGCTGCTGTTTGGCGAGACGATGATCGGCTGGCGGGCGTATGATGTGATGCGGTCGATCGACTACATCGAGACCCGCAAGGACCTGGACGCCAAGCGCGTGGGCTGCGTTGGAATTTCCGGCGGCGGCACCTGCGCGCTGTTCGCCAGCGCTCTCGACATGCGGATCAAGGCGGCGATGGTATCGGGATACTTGTGCACCTTTCGCGATTGCATCCTGAGCATTTCTCACTGCATGGACAACTACGTTCCGGGCATCCTCAAGTGGGCCGAGATGAGCGACATCGCGGGTTTGATCGCGCCGCGGTCGTTGTTTGTCGAGAGCGGCGAGCAGGACCGGATCTTCCCGCTGGCCGGCTTTAAAGAAGGCTACGCGGGCGCGAAGAAGATTTACGATGTACTGGGCGCGGGGGACGCGATCGGTATGGAAATCCACCCAGGCGGACATCAATTCTCAGGCGTCAAAGGCATCCCGTTTATCGCCGCTAGCTTATAATTCGCAACATGCGGATTTTGCTTTTGGTGTTGGTCGCCTCGCTCGGCTTTGGAGCGGTAACGAAGATTTACGTCGAAGAGCGCGGAGACGTACAGGACGGCAAGAGCTTCGGCGCTCCCGGGCCTTATGAGCGGGTGGTGGCGCGGGCGCACTTCGCCATCGACCCCAAACTAGCGGCCAATCGAATCATCCGCGACATCGATCGCGCGCCAGTGGACGACCAAGGGATGGTGCGCTTCAGTGCGGACCTGTATGTGTTGAAGCCACGCGACCCGGCCAAAGGGAATGGCTCGATTCTGTTTGAAGTTTCCAATCGCGGCGGCAAGGGATTGTTGGGGATGTTCCAGGCCAATGACACGTACCTGATGGAACAGGGCTACACGCTGGTCTGGGTGGGCTGGCAGTGGGACGTGCCAGTGTCGCCAGAGTTGTTGCGCGTGTATCCGCCGGTGGCTCGCGGTGTCGAAGCGTTGATCCGCAGCGAGCTTGTGCCGCACGCCAAGGTGACGAGCATGAACCTGGGCGACCGTAACATGCAGGCCTATGCGGTGGACCACGGCCTGAAGCTGACGGTGCGCGATTCGCGCGACGGCGGCCGGCAGGAGATTCGCGATGGATGGAAGTTGAACGCCGCCAAGACAGGCATCGAGATGGCAGCCGGTTTTCAGCCGTACCAGATTTACGAAGCGACCTACACGACCAAAGATCCGGTGGTGGCCGGCACGGGACTGGCGGCGATCCGCGACGTGATCAGCTTTATGAAATACGAGAACAATGGCATCGTGCTGCTGGGCGATCAATACCGTCACATGAAGCGCGCGATTGCTTTTGGCACTTCGCAAAGCGGGCGATTTTTGCGGCAATTTCTCTACGACGGCTTCAACACAGACGAGAAGGGGCGGCAGGTATTTGAAGGCGTTTGGGCCAATGTGGGCGGGGCCGGGCGCGGCAGCTTCAACATTCGCGGGGCGCAGCCTAGCCGGGACGGTCACCCGACCTTCAACTTCTTTTATCCGAGTGATTTGTTTCCGTTCAGCGACGTGGCGCAGCAAGACCCGGACACGGGTGTCGAAGACGGACTGCTGGCCAACGTCAGCAACGCGCCGAAGATTTTTTACACCAATGGCAGCTACGAATATTGGGGCCGCAACGCGGCGCTAATCCATGTGACGCCCGATGGCAAGGCCGACGCTCCACTCGCGCCGAACACGCGCATCTACTATGTTGCGGGGTCGCAGCATGGCCCGGGCGGCGCGTTGCCCCCGCCCAAGCGGGGCGGAACGAACTACTCCAACATGAACGACTATCGCCCGCTGTATCGCGCTCTGCTGGCGCGCATGCAGGCTTGGGTGAAGGACGGCACTGCTCCTCCCGACAGCCGCTACCCGCGCATCGCCAAGGGCGAATTGATTCGCTTTGAAGACGTCAAAATGGAGGGCGCGCCAAAGCAGCCGCAGCGGGCCTGGCGCGTGAATTACAGTAGTGAGCCGCCGTCGATGGGGAAAATCTTTCCGCTTCTGGTGCCGGCGCTGGACGCCGACGGCAATGAGTTGGGCGGGGTCCGCATGCCGGAGGTCGCGGTGCCGCTGGGCGTTTACACCGGTTGGAATTTCGTCGCCGACCCGGCCGCGCCCAAGGGCTATTTCAACGACATGGTCGGGTCCACTCTTCCCTTCTCGACCGCGGCGATCACGAAGCGTTACGGCACGCGCGCCGCATATCAGGAGTTGGTCAGGGCGAAGGCCGCATCGATGGTGAGCGAGGGACTGTTGCTGGATCGCGATGTGTCCCAAGTTGTCGATCGCGCGGGGAAAGAGTGGGACTGGTTGATATCCTCGAAGTAATGCAGGATATTCCGGGGATTCACAACATTGTCGCGATCGGTTCTGGCAAAGGCGGCGTCGGCAAGACCACCGTCAGCGTAAACGTGGCCATCGCCTTGTCGCGCAT
>JANXUM010000136.1 GCA_025356215.1 Bryobacter sp.
CGATCAGGACCGCCTGGGTGCCCTTGTAGTAGGAAAAGGTGCGGCGCTCACTCATGCCGTCCTCCACTTGACCGATGTCCTTAATCCGGATGGGTGAGCCGTCGACGTTCTTCACAATGATGCGGTCAAAGTCTTTGATGGAATCTACTCGCCCCATCGTGCGAACGCCCAGTTCTGAGACCCCTTTGACGATGCGCCCACCCGGGGATTCCACGTTCTCAGTCATGACCGCGTTCTGAATCTGCTGCGCGCTGAGGTTGTAGGCGTTCATCTTGTCGATGTCCAGCAGCACGTTGATCTGGCGATTGCGGCCGCCTTGAACGTCGACGATACCCACTCCGTCGACAGTCTCAATCGCACGCCGGACGGTTTTGTCGGCGATCTCGGTCAGGTCACGGATGGGACGCGCACCGGACAGGGCAACCTTCATGATGGCGTCGGCGTCGAGGTCGCTCTTGGTGACCGTGGGGGCCAAGGTGTTGGGCGGCAGCTTGCGTTGGGCGGAACTCACTTTCTCGCGCACGTCGTTGACGGCTTCGGAAATATCGCGGTCAAGAACGAAGTTGATTTGCAGGTTGGCGTTGCCTTCGGTGACACGGGCGACCATTTCGTCGATTCCGGCGACGGAGGCGATCGCCTCTTCCATCGGAAGAACGACCTGGCTCACCATTTCCTCGGGGCTGGCACCGGGCAGGGTAATTCGGACGTTGACGGTAGGGACGTCGGACTTGGGGAAGAGGTCGACGCCGAGGTCGGCGAAACTGAAGGCTCCCATCACGACCAGGAACATGATGAGCATCAGCGCGAAGACGGGCCGTTGGATGCAGATTTCGCTTAAACGCAAGTGGGGAGACTCCTTGGAAGATTAAGATGATTGTAGCGAGAGACGAAGTTACATTCTATGAAGATTGCGTTTTTGTTCCCCGGTCAGGGGTCACAGTTTGCGGGCATGGGGTTGGACCTGGCGGAGCGGTATGAGGTTGCCAAGCGGACCTTTGAGGAGGCGGACGAGGCGCTGGGTTTCGCCTTGTCTACGCTTTGTTTTGAGGGACCGGATGAGGAACTGCGGCGGACGGAGAACACTCAGCCGGCACTTGTGGCGGTGAGCGTGGCGGCATTGCGGGTGCTGCGGAGCTTGGGTGCGCCAGCGCCAGCCTTTGTCGCGGGACATAGCTTGGGCGAGTATTCGGCGTTGGTGGCGGCGGGGTCGTTGGACTTTGCCGACGCTTTGCGGCTGGTGCGGCGGCGCGGACAGTATATGCAGGAGGCGGTGCCGATGGGCGTGGGGGCGATGGCGGCGATCTTGAAGATGCCGTTGGAGGCTTTGGAGGGCGTGTTGGCGGCGGCGGCGCAAGGAGAAGTTGTGACGGCGGCAAACTTGAATTCGCCGGATCAGATTGTCATTGCCGGGCACAAGGGAGCGGTGGAGCGAGCGATGGAATTGGCCAAGGCGGCGGGGGCGAAGCGATGCGTGGCGCTACCGGTGAGCGCGCCGTTTCATTGCCCGTTGATGCGCCCGGCGCAGGAGCGGCTAAGGGCGGATCTGGACGCGACTTTGTTTGCGGAGTTGGGGATTCCGCTGGTGAATAACTGGCGGGCGGCTGTCGTTAGCAGCGGAGCGGAGGCGCGCGAAGGACTGTATGAGCAGGTACCGAACCCGGTGCGATGGGTGGAGACGGTGCGGCTGTTGGCCGCCGAGGGCGTGACGCAGACGATTGAGATTGGCGCTGGCAAGGTGCTTTGCGGGTTGGTGAAGAATATCGACGCGTCGATTCAACCTTTAAGCTTTGGGTCGGCGGCGGACTTGGAAGGCTTGGGCGCGGCTTCGTGGACGCGATCTTTGTAGACGCCTTTGAGGGCGCCGCCCAGGTGGAGCATGCCTTCGCCGTATTTGTCTTTGAGGCGGTCTGTGGCTTTGAGCGCGCCTCGCCACTTGCGGTCGTCGCCTGTGGACAGCAAGTTGGGTTGGGGCTCTTGATCCGTAAAGTGAGATAAATGGACACCGAGCAAGCGGACGGCGCGGGCCTTGGGCCAGTTGTCGAGGAAAAGCTTGACGATGGCCTCGACGACGTCGCGATCGATGTTGGTGGCCTCGGGGAGACTTTTGGCGCGGGTGATTGTCTCAAAGCCCTCAAAGCGCAACTTCAATTGCACGGTGCGGGCATGTAAGTTATGCTCGCGGAGGCGCTTCATGACTTTCTCAATTAGCCGGACCAAGGTGGCGCGGAGTAAGTCGAGATCGCGAGTATCTTCGTTGAAGGTGTGTTCGTGACTAATCGACTTAGGGGCCTCTTCTTCGCCGATTTCTGAGTCGAACCAGGCGCCGGCGTCCTGGCCTTGGGCTTTGCCGGCGAGGGCAAGGCCCCACTTGCCGAAGCGCTGGGTGAGGAAGCGCTCGTCGAGAGCGGCGAGATCGCCGATGCGTTTGATGCCGATGTCGGCGAGTTGTCGCTCCGTTACTTTGCCGACGCCGGGGATGCGCTTGACCTCGAGCGGGGCGAGCCAGTGGGCTTCTGTGCCGGGGACGATCCAGAGAACGCCGTTGCGCTTGGCTTGGTCGGAGCCGATCTTGGCGACCAGGCGGCTGGTGGCGACGCCGATCGAGCAGGCGAGGTTGGTTTTATCGCGGACGGCCTCGTGAAGGCGGTGGGCGGCCTGGAGGGGAGGCCCCCAGAGGCGTTCGCAACCGGTCATATCGAGATAGGCTTCGTCGACGGAGGCCATTTTGACCAGGGGGGAGAAGTCGCGCAGGACGGATTCGACTTTGTCCGAGTATTCGCGATAGAGGTGCATGTGGCCGTCGAGGAAGATGGCGTGGGGGCAGAGCTTGCTGGCCTGGCGCAGGGGCATGGCGGAGTGGATGCCGTACTTGCGGGCCTCATAGCTGGCGGCGGAGACGACACCGCGCTGGTCACCTTGGCCGCCGACGACGACGGGCTTGCCTTTGAGGGACGGGTCGAGGAGTTCTTCGACCGAAACGAAGAAGGCGTCCATGTCGAGGTGGAAGATGGTTTTCACGGGCGAGGGAGTCATAATGATGGTAGCGATCATGCAACTCACACTGGAAGTTCCGGAAGATCTCGCGCTTTTACTTGGGGAGAATCCGTCGGCTCTGTCGAGAGCGGCGCTGGAAGCGCTCACACTGGAGGGGCTGCGCGCCAATAAGCTCTCCGTGGCGCAAGCGCGGCGGATGCTCGGGATCCCATCGCGATATGAGATGGATGGATTTCTGAAGGCGCATGAGATTTTTTTGTCGCTGACGATTGAGGACATTCGGCGCGATGCGGAAGTCGCAGCGGCTTACGCAAGCAAATGACAGTAGTTATCGCCGATACGTCGCCGATAAACTACCTGATCCTTATCGACGACATTCAGATCCTACCGAGGTTGTATCGACACTCAGCGACGACGATCAAAATGCCGGGGAGTTGCGGCGTTGCGGTTGGCCTCATCGGAGTCTGGGTCATTTTTGTTGATTGACGACGCTGCTGGACCTAGACGAGGCGGTCGCCAGGCTAAGGACAACGAGCTTTCGAATCAGCCGCGCACTAATCGATAGGGCTCTCGATGAGAATCGAAAGAGGTTTTAGCATACTAAGCTAAAACCTGGGCGCGCTTGTTTTCAGTAAACGTGACCGACAGCGTTCGCGGATAGACCGGTGCGACTGGAGGAATGCGCGACTTAGGGGCGTTCCGCATCGATCACGTTGTTTGGCAGTAGACGACAGTGTCGGAAAGTCCGGCGGTTCAATACGAATCCATAGGAAGCCTTGGGTCCGGAGCGCGCCAATTGTCGCTCAGCCTAACCAAGGATCTACCGTGCTTCGTAATGGAGCATTTGGGTTTGGGCTCCGGCGATCGCGGTCAGCATGCAGGGCCGCCCGGCCAGGTCATTTGTCACGCTGAGATCTGTCCAGTCGGCGAAGATGTCTCGCGTTTCAATCGCGCCGATCTCCAGTACGATGCGGCCGCCGGGGCGGAGCGCTTGGCGGGCTTGGCTTTCCAAGATGCGATAGGCGTTCATGCCTTGTTCGCCAGCGAAGAGCGCGAGGTCTGGCTCATGGTCGCGGACTTCGCGCTGCAGGCTGGGTTTGTCGCCATCGGCGATATAGGGCGGGTTGGACACTAGCAGATCCAGCGAATGAGGGGCGATCGCGCTCAGCCAGTTTCCTTGATACAGCCGGACGTCTACTTTGTGGCGGCGGGCGTTCTCGCTCGTTACTTCGAGCGCTGTCGCGGAGAGATCGACACCGAAGATCATTTGGCGGAGTTCCGCCGCTAGCGTGACGCAGATCGCTCCGCTGCCTACGCCCGCGTCCAGGATACGGCCGACGGGGCGCGGGAGCGCCAGGATGAATTCGATCAAATGTTCGGTCTCGGGCCTGGGAATCAGGACGCCCGGCTTGACCCAGTAGTCGCGCGTGTAGAATTCCTGCTTGCCGATGATGTATTGCACGGGCTTGCCGGCGATGCGTTCGTGTAAGTAGCGGCCGTAGTGGATCCAGGCCAGTTCCGACAGCGGGTCGCCGGAGTGGCTGAAAAGGAAAACGCGCTCCTTGCGAAGCGCGTGCATCAAGAGTAACTCCGCTGTCAGCCGCGGCGGTTCGATCTTCTCGTCCTTGAGTAACTGGATGCCCTGCATCAGGGCCTGACCAATTGTCAGATCAGGCGACACTCTTCATCTTCTCGGCGTTGTAGTGGGCCGTGAGCGCGCTGATGAAGAGATCGATGCGCCCCTCCATCACCTGATCCAACTGATGGACGGTGAGGCCGATGCGATGGTCCGTCACTCGATTTTCCTTGAAATTGTAAGTGCGGATTTTCTCAGAGCGATCGCCCGAACCGACCATCGATTTACGCTCAGTACTGAGCGCGGCCGCCTGCTTGTCCATCTCCAGTTCGTACAGGCGCGAGCGCAAGACGCGCATGCCTTTTTCGCGATTCTTGATCTGCGACTTTTCGTCCTGCATTGAGACGACCAGCCCGGTGGGGATGTGCGTCAGGCGTACGGCCGAGTAAGTTGTGTTGACGCTCTGCCCGCCTGGGCCGGACGAACAGAAGGTATCGATGCGCAGGTCTTTGGCTTCGATGTGGACTTCCACTTCGTCCGCTTCCGGCAACACCGCGACGGTGATTGTCGAGGTGTGGATGCGCCCTTGGGCCTCGGTCGCCGGCACTCGCTGCACGCGGTGCACGCCCGATTCGTACTTCAGCTTCGAAAACACCTGGCCGCCTTGCGGCGCGGTGATCATCGCGATGACTTCCTTGAGGCCGCCCGCGCCCGCCTCGGAGGACGACATGATCTCGACCTTCCAGCGCTTGCGCTCCGCGTAGCGCGCGTACATGCGGAAGAGATCGGCCGCGAACAGTGCCGCCTCCTCGCCGCCCGTGCCGCCGCGCACTTCGAGCATGATGTTCTTGTCGTCGTTCGGGTCCTTGGGGATAAGGAGGATCCGCATCTTCTCGGCGAGCGCTTGCTCCTCGCCGGCGAGGCGCGACTCTTCC
>JANXUM010000162.1 GCA_025356215.1 Bryobacter sp.
ATGCGCCTGATGCTGACCAGCGCCGCCTACCGGCAAGAGGCGCTGGCCACTCCAGACAAGTTGAAAGCCGACCCCGACAACCGCCTCGTCAGCCGCGGCCCGCGCTTCCGCATGGATGCCGAGATGGTGCGCGATTACGCGCTGGCCGCCAGTGGACTGTTGGTG
This sequence comes from Bryobacter sp., assembly GCA_025356215.1. Taxonomy (GTDB): domain Bacteria; phylum Acidobacteriota; class Terriglobia; order Bryobacterales; family Bryobacteraceae; genus Bryobacter. The sequence continues at coordinate 166 of JANXUM010000162.1, forward strand.
CCCAAAATCGGTGGCCCCAGCGTCAAGCCCTATCAGCCGGAAAAGATTTGGGAAACCGTTGCGATGGATCAATCCGACACGCGCTTCTATAAGCAGGATCACGGCCAGGCTCTCTATCGCCGCAGCCTGTATACCTTCTGGAAGCGCAGCGCGCCGCCACCGTCGATGGACATCTTCAACGCCCCGTCACGCGAGAATTGCACCGTCCGCCGCGAGCGCACCAACACGCCGCTGATGGCGCTGTTGACCATGAACGACGTGCAATTTGTGGAAGCCGCCCGCGCCTTGGCTCAACGTGCCATCGAAGCTCATAAGAACGACTTCGATGCCCAACTCGACTACCTCACCGCGCGTCTGGTCACCCGGCGCTTTGAGGGAAAAGAGCGGGACATCACTCGCGCCGCTTATCGCGATTACCTGCGCCACTACGACTCACAACCCACCGACGCGCACGCGCTCGTTGCCGTGGGCGAGAGCAAGGCCGACCCCAAGCTACCGGTTGCGGAATTTGCCGCGCTGACCATGGTGGCCAACCAATTGATGAATCTGGACGAGGTGCTCAACAAATGAAGATCCATGACGCCGAACGCGACGCCGTCCTTTCGGCCACGCGCCGCCAACTCTTAAGCAACGGGGCCCGCGGCTTTGGCGCGATGGCGCTGAGTCAACTCATGGGCGCCAAAGAGCCGGGCAAGGATTTGCCGCACTTTGCCCCCAAGGCCAAGCGCGCCATTTACCTGCATATGGTGGGCGCGCCGCCGCAATTGGATCTGCTGGACTACAAGCCGGGAATGAAAGATTGGTTCGATAAAGACCTGCCCGAGAGCATTCGCAAAGGCCAGCGCCTGACCACGATGACCAGCGGCCAGACCCGCTTTCCGATCGCGCCTTCGGTCTTCAAGTTCTCCCAACACGGCCAGAGTGGAGCCTGGATCAGCGAACTGCTTCCCAACGTGGCCAAGATGGCTGACGACCTGACAATCATTCGCTCGATGAATACCGAGGCCATCAACCACGAGCCGGCCATCACCTTCATTCAGACCGGCAATCAAATCGCCGGCAAGCCCTGCATTGGCTCCTGGATCGCTTATGGCCTGGGCAGCATGAACCAAGACTTGCCGACTTTTGTGGTGCTCAACGCAAAGCACACTCACCCCAAAGCCAACGTCCAGGCGATCTCGGCGCGCTTATGGAGCGCCGGCTACCTGAGCGCGCAGTTCAGCGGAGTGTCTCTGCGCAGCGCCGGTGAGCCGGTGTTGTATGTCAAAAATCCCGACGGCGTGCCGGTGGAGATGCGGCGGCGCATGCTGGACGCTCTCGGCGAATTGAATCAGATCACTTACGACAAATATGCAGACGCCGAAACCAAGAGCCGCATCGCGCAATACGAAATGGCCTTCCGGATGCAATCGAGCGTTCCGGAATTAACCGATCTGAGCAAAGAGCCGGCCAGTACCTACGCGCTCTACGGCGAGCAGGCGCGCCAGCCCGGCACCTTTGCAAATCAAGCGCTGATGGCGCGCCGCTTGGTGGAGCGAGGAGTGCGCTTTGTGCAACTTTACATGCGCGGCTGGGACGTCCATGGCGATTTACCAGACATCCTGCCCGCACAATGCAAGGATGTCGATCAGGCCCTGTACGGCTTGGTGCAAGACCTCAAACAGCGCGGCATGCTGGAGGACACTCTCGTCGTTTGGGGCGGGGAATTCGGTCGCACCATTTACTCGCAGGGTAAATTGACGCCGACGAACTACGGCCGCGACCACCATCCGCGTTGCTTCTCGCTCTGGATGGCTGGCGGCGGGTCCAAGCCCGGTACCGTTTACGGCGAAACGGACGAGTTCAGCTACAACATCGTTCGCGATCCCGTACATGTGCGCGACTTCCAGGCCACGTTAATGCATCTATTCGGCATCGATCATGAACGCTTCACTTACAAGTACCAAGGCCTGGAGCAGAAGCTGACGGGTGTTGAGAAAGCCAACGTTGTGAAGGGGCTGGTCGCCTGAGCTCCGATCGGGAATGGCTGGCCGCGCTAGCGGCGATTGAGCCCGACGTCGATGCGCAAGACCGCGACGCCTTGCGCATCTGGTTTGCGATGTGGCCGGCGATTCTGCCGCAACTCGCCCAACGTCACGTCTTTTTTCAACTGAAAGGCCGGCACCGGCTATCGGAGCTGGCCGATACCTCGCATGACTTCTTGCGCGGGCACTCGCACTGGGCGGCGGTCAAAAAAGCGCTGCGGCAAGACGCGGCGGGATCGCTCGAACAACGCATCCGCGAAACAGCAGCCAACGCGTCCCTGGCGATGGCCGCGATTGCCTGGCGTACCTTGGAGCTTTGCGGAGACGCCTTTTTAGCGACACCGGTG
>JANXUM010000193.1 GCA_025356215.1 Bryobacter sp.
ACATCGAAGGCACCTGGGCTTTGCTTGAGGCCTCGCGCCGCTCGCCAAGCGTACGTCAAATCGTCGTCGCGTCATCCGACAAGGCTTACGGCGACCAGCTACATCTTCCCTATGAGGAAACGACGCCGCTCGAAGGCCGCCATCCTTATGACGCGAGTAAGGCCTGCGCCGATCTGATCGCGCAATCCTACGCTCATACCTATTCGCTCCCTGTGACCATTACTCGCTGCGGCAACTTTTACGGCGGCGGAGACCTCAACTGGAACCGCATTGTTCCCGGCACCATTCGATCCCTGTTGCGCAACGAAGCCCCCATCATCCGATCCGACGGCCAATTCATCCGCGATTACTTCTATGTCGAGGACGGCGCGGCCGCCTATCTGCACTTGGCCGAACGCCTCGCCGGCGACCGCACGCTCATTGGCCAGGCCTTCAACTTTTCTAACGAATCTCAAGTCACGGTCGAAGACCTGGTGCGCCGCATTGCCCGGCAAATGGGCACGCGTATCGAACCCCGTATTCTCAATCAGGCCTCTAACGAAATCCGCAACCAGCACCTCAGCGCCGCCAAAGCGAGAGAGCTTTTGCAGTGGTCTCCGCTTTACACGCTCGATCAGGGTTTGGAGGCCACCATCGCATGGTACCGGCAATGGCACGAGCGCAGTACCGAATCCTCCCGCGCCGCAGACGTCAACACATTGGCAACGGTTCTGCGATGAGTGAAATCCGAGCAGAAACGCTTCGCGCCCAAATTCGGCAGCTTGTATTCGAATACCACCGTGAAGCCTTTCCCGCCCCGGCCTTTTTTCCCGGTGCCACGGCCATCCCCTTTGCCGGTCGCGTCTTTGACGCCGACGAGGTGCAAACTCTTGTCGATTCTTCGCTCGACTTCTGGCTGACTGCGGGCCGTTTTGCGCGTGAGTTCGAACGCGACTTTGCCCGTTTCTTTGGCCTGCGCAACGCCGTACTGGTCAATAGCGGTTCTTCGGCAGACCTGCTCGCCCTGACCGCCCTAACATCGCCACGCCTTGGCGACCGCGCCCTCCAATCGGGTGACGAAGTCATCACCGTCGCCGCGGGGTTCCCAACGACCGTCAACCCGATCTTCCAAAACGGCCTCATTCCCGTCTTCGTCGACGTCGACGTGCCCACTTACAACATCGACGTCACGCTGCTCGAGGCGGCTCTGAGCCCGCGCACTCGCGCCGTCATGATCGCCCACACTTTGGGCAACCCCTTTGACGCCGAGCGCGTCGCTGAATTCTGTCGCAAACACAATCTCTGGTTGGTCGAGGATTGTTGCGACGCAGTCGGCTCGACTCTTAACGGTAAGTTGGCTGGCACCTTTGGCGACCTGGCGACTGTCAGCTTCTACCCCGCTCACCATATGACGATGGGCGAGGGCGGCTGCGTCTTAACGAACGCGCCTCTCCTTAAAACCCTTGTCGAATCCTTCCGCGACTGGGGTCGTGATTGTTGGTGCGAGCCCGGCAAAGACAACACTTGCGGCAAGCGCTTCGATTGGCAGTGCGGCGAACTCCCCTGCGGCTACGACCACAAGTACACTTACTCGCACATTGGCTACAACTTGAAAGTTACCGACATGCAGGCCGCCGTCGGCGTCGCACAACTCAAAAAGCTTCCCGGATTCATTGCTGCCCGGCGCGCCAATTTCAAAGCCCTCTACGCAGCGCTCAAAGACCTCGAAGAATATCTCATTTTGCCCGAGGCCACCCCCGGCTCAGACCCCAGTTGGTTCGGGTTCCCTCTCGCCGTCCGCCCCGCTTCGCCAAAATCCCGCAACGAAATCGTCCGCTTCCTTGAAGCCCGCCGCATCCAAACCCGCCTCCTGTTTGCGGGCAACCTCACGCGCCAACCCGCATATCTCGGCAAGAACTTCCGCGTTGCAGGCAGCCTTGAGCGAACGGATTTCGTCATGAACAACGTGTTCTGGGTCGGCGTCTACCCGGGCTTGGGTGAACCACATCTCGACTACATCCAGTCATCCATCCACGAGGCCATCCGCCAATGACTCCAAAGATGATCAGCATCGTCACGCCTTGCTTCAATGAAGAGCTGAACGTTCGCGAACTGCACGCCCGCGTTAGTCAAGTCATGTCGACGATGCCGCAATACACCTGGGAGCACGTCTTTATCGACAACGCCTCCGAGGACACAACAGTAGCCATCCTGCGCGAAATGGCCGCCACCGAACACCGCATAAAAGTCATCGTCAACTCACGAAACTTCGGCCCCCTGCGCTCACCCGTTTACGGGCTTTTTCAGGCCTCCGGAGACGCCATCATCCTTCTCTTCGCAGACCTCCAAGACCCGCCCGAACTCCTCATTCAAATGATTGAGGAATGGGCCAAGGGCACCCCCGTCGTGCTCCCGATCAAAGAGACCAGCGATGAGAACCGCCTCATGTTTTGGGTGCGGGGCTGTTACTACCGCCTTGTTCGAAGTCTTGCCCAAATGGAGACCTACGACAACTTCACCGGCTTTGGGCTATTCGACCGTAAAGTCATCGACTTGGTCCGCAGCTTTAACGACCCTGACCCATTCTTCCGCGGCATCATCGCCGAAATCGGCTTACCGCACAAGAAGATCACTTACAACCAGAAGCGCCGCATGCGCGGCTTCAGCAAGAACAACCTTTACATTCTCTATGACACGGCGATGCTGGGCATCACCAATGTTTCCAAGGTCCCGCTCCGGCTGTTCACGTTTTTTGGTTTCTCCTGCGCGGGCCTCAGCATCCTCAGCTCAATCGGTTACCTGATCTACAAACTGCTCTATTGGGATCGTTTCAGCGTCGGCATGGCGCCGGTGGTGATCGGATTTTTCTTCCTCACCTCGGTGCAGTTGATCTTTGTCGGGATCCTGTCGGAGTACATCTCGGCGATCCACGCTCAGGTGCTGCGCCGCCCGCTCACCGTCGAGAAGGAACGCATTAATTTCGATATCCCAGCCGCTGCGACAACTCAGAGCAATGCCGAAGACCTCTTGGCCATCTCGCGGGCCACTGCGGCTCAGGTGCTTGCCCGCGCCAATGTAGAGGCTTAAAGCCCCTCGCTCTTGGGGTGAACTCCCACCAGCGCCATCTCCTGGCGCAGCGGCTCTCGCGCCAATAGCGGGCTCAGATCTTCCAGCGGCGGCGACACCAGCTTGCCCTCCGCCGTAATCGCCAACGCCAGTTTCGGAACCAGCAATTGCATCGGATGCATGGGCACCTCGCAAATTACCGGGTCCGGTCCATTCAACACGTGCTCCATCACCACGTCGGCGTCTTCCCATCGCCACAGTTTCATCGTGCGAAACCCAAATGCCGCCGCAAGCTTTTTGAAATCCGGGCAACTCACGCCGCTCTCCGGATCAGCGCCCGCATAACGCCCAAAGATCGTCTTCTGTGTGTGCTTAATCGAAAGGTAAGAACCATTCGTGAATAAGAAGATTTTTAGAGGCAGCTTGTGATGAATGGCCGTCTGCATCTCTTGCAGGTTCATCATGAACGATCCGTCGCCGGTGATTAAAATCACCCTTCCTTTATCCCTTGCAAAACTTGCTCCGATCGCCCCCGGCAACCCAAAGCCCATCTCGCCCAATCCGGTTGAGTACACCAGACGTTGCCCCGCCCTCAATCGCAGCGCCTGAAAGCTGCATGTGCAGGCCGTTCCGGCGTCCAGTACGATCGTCTCGTCGTCGGCAAGATGCGACGACAACTGGTCGATAAATCGATAGGAGTTGATGTAGCCGGGCTCGTTGTCGTGCGTTCCGGCTTCGATGATCGGATACCGCGCGCGCCAATCGTTGCACTGCGCCAGCCACTCGGTCGTACCGCCAACTGCCTCCGCCAGACTCTCAAGGGAGTTTCGCGCGGGCGTCGGCTCCGCCAACAGACTGCGTAGAAAGTCTCCGGCGTCGGCCTCGATTCCCAGGTCCAGGATCGACTCCAGCTTAGCGATCTCCGTGGCGTCGATATCCACCATCAAGCGCTTGGCCCCCCTCGCAAATTCCGTCAAATCATAACCAACCTGAGGGATCGCCAGCCTGGTCCCAATCGCCAACATCAGATCGCAGTTTTGCAATACGAAGTTTGCGCAACGCTGCCCATAAACCCCGGCGTGCCCAAAGTGCAGTGGATGATCGGTCGCCACCAAGTCTGAACCATTCCACGCCGTCAGATAAGCCGCCGGATACTTCGCCATCAACTCCGCCACGATCCCCGCCGCCCCAGCCAACCGGATCCCGTTCCCCAACCAAATCACCGGCCGCCTGGCAGCCGCCAAATACTGACGTACCTTCGCAACCGCCTCATCCAACCCAGATGCCGCCCCAGCCGGAACTACAAATCCCTCCAGCGTCTCCGGATCGATTTTGGCCGATTGCACATCCACGGGAATGTCCAGCCAAACGGGCCCAGGTCGCCCGTTATAAGCCTCAAACAGGGCTCGTTCGAGGTGATAACGAATCGTTTCCGGTCGGTCCACCAGCGCCGCATACTTCGTCATCCCCGCCACCGCTCCCACAACGTCAAAACCTTGCACACCGTACATGCGCAACGGGTTCCCCGGTCGCGCATGCACAGCCTTTTCCTGCCCTGACAAGATTACGCAAGGCACGGAATCCGCCCAGGCGTTCAACACGCCGGTGATCGCGTTGGCCGCGCCCGGCCCCGCCGTCACCAGCATCACTCCCGGCCTGTCTGTCAGCCGGCTATAGGCCACCGCCGCCATCAGCCCCGCCTGCTCGTGGTGCGGACACACATACTTCAATTCCGGGTGATATGCAATCGAATCGAGTAAGTGGGCATTCCCCGCTCCCGACACCGCGAAGACATGCTTGGCCCGATAACTCACCAACGCGCTGGCCACATACTCGCTTACTTTCATCAACATGCTTCTATCTCCTCAAAATGCCGGATCGTGCGTCCAAACCCCTCCGCGATTCCCACTCGCGGCTCCCACCCCAGCGCCCTCATCCTTCCGATATCCGGGCAACTGCGGGATATCGTACTGTTCACATAATTTCCGCCCGCCTCGCGCTGCTTGTAATTCACGGCCAAGCCGCGCTCTGGATACATTCCGCAAAGAGTCTCGGCCAGGTTCCGAATCGAACATTCCTCTGGGCTCCCCACGTTGTAAGCCTGGCCGTTCTCGCCCTCCAGCAAGACGCGGAAAAACGCAACCGTCGCATCCGTCAGGTAGCAAAAAGCGCGCGTCGCCCGCCCGTCGCTCTGCAAAACAAGATTTCGCCGCGCCACAACATCAGCCACCAAGTCGGCAAACACCCGCCCATCGTCCAACGCCATCCCGGGTCCGTAGGTGTGAAACGGGCGCACAATCTTCACCGGAACCCCGAACTGATGATGCCAACAAACGCACAATGACTCTCCAGCTCGCTTAGCCTCCCCATAGCTACACCGCACCCTCAGCGGATCAAGCACCCCATACTGATCTTCGCGTGTCGGTATCATCGCCGGGTCGATTGCCCCATACACCTCGCCGCTGCTGAAAAACAAAAGGCTCGCCGTCCCACGCTCCCTCGCCAATGCGAGCATGCGCCGCGTGCCGAACACATTGGCCTCAAATGTTCCCACCGGGTCGCTCCCCAGATACACGGGGCTCGCCTGACTTGCCGCATGAACGATAAAGTCGAGCGCACCCTCCGGTCCAGCGTACGCGTCGCAAACGTCCTGGACGACAAAGGCGAGCTCAGTGCGATCCAGATACTCCGCAAATCGCAAGCGAGCCTTGTCCAAATTCCGCACCAGGCCCAGAACCCGAATCCCCGCGCCACGCGTACAGTTTAAGTGCAGCAAAGTTTCCACCAGATACGCCGGCAAAAAGCCATTGGCCCCAGTCACCAAAACCGTGCGCCCGAAAAGCCGCTCCCACGGCAAGTCCGTATCCACAATCCGCGCCAGATCTTGGCTGATTACGCTATTTTGCAAGGATTCCCACCGTAGGGAACCATCGGCAATCTAAGGGGAAGGCTTTAGGCCGACCGCCGCCTGCTGCTTGCTCAACACCACAAACCCAATCAACCCAAACACCGCTTGCACCACATAATTCACCGCTTGGTAGATCAGAATCCAAGCCAGCGCCGCCGAACTCGCGATGCCAAACGGCTTCAAAACATTCACCGCCACAAATTGGAACACGCCCACATACCCCGGCGTCGACGGAATCGCGCTGGACAACCCCAACGCCGCGAGCACAACCATCGA
>JANXUM010000195.1 GCA_025356215.1 Bryobacter sp.
CAAGGAGCGCTACAAGGCGGAGTTCTTTGCCGAGTCGACCAACCTGTTCAACCACACCAACGTAACCGGAGTAAACACGACGGCGACGGTGGATGCGTTGGGCAACATCACGGCGGCACCAAGTTACGCATGGACCAGCGCGATCGACCAGCGCTTGATTCAGCTTGGTCTGAAGTTTAACTTCTAGGATCTTGGGAGGCACCGATGAAGCCGACTTTAGGGTTTTCCATTGCCGCCGCGTTGGTTCCGCTAATGCTCGCGGCCGAGGCTGCCGCTCCCGCTCTCGCCGGTCTGGAATATTCCAGATCCGGCGAGTTGAAGTTCCCTGAGCGCTACCGCGAGTGGGTCTTCTTGAGTTCGGGCGTGGGCATGACTTACGGTCCGGCGGCGGCGGCCAATGCCGGGCGCCCCAAGATGTTCGACAACGTCTATGTCACTCCCGAATCCTATCGCGCGTTTCTAGAAAGCGGCAAGTGGCCGGACAAGACGCAGTTCGTGCTGGAGATCCGAAGTTCGGAAAGCATCGGTTCGATCAACAAGGGCGGGAGCTTCCAGACCGATCTGAGCGCCATCGAAATGAACGTGAAGGACTCCTCGTCGCCGAACGGCGAATGGGCCTTCTATGATTTCCCGGTAAGCGGCGGGAAGCCCAATGGTTATGGCAAACCGTTCCCCAAAACGGCGAGCTGTTTTCAATGTCACGGTGCGAACACCGCCGTCGAGAACACTTTCGTTCAGTTTTACCCGACCCTCTATGAGGTCGCGTTGAACAAAGGGACGGTGAAGGTGAACTTCGAGAAGCTTCCGGCAAACACGACGCAAGTTGCGACGACGGTCACGAGCGATCCTTGGGCCAAGGCTGAAGCACTGCTGGACGGGCTTGCGGCGCATTCCCCAAGCGCGAATTCAGTGTCGGAGGCGTCGCTCAATCAGTTGGGGCATCGCCTCATGCAGACGGGCAAGGCTGCAACGGCGGTGAAGCTGTTGGAGTGGTCAGGGCAGCAATACCCGAAATCGGTGAACTTGCAGGACAGCTTGGCCGACGCTTACATGGCCGCGGGGGACAAGGCGAGGGCAACAACGGCGACGGAAAAGGCGCTGAAAATGGCCGAAGCAGACACCGCTCTGGACCCCGCCCGTCGCAAGGCTGTGGGCGAAGCGGCGGCCAAGCGATTGAAGACGTCGCACTAGGCCCGCGATGCTAAACTCAAGGTAAGCTGCAACGCAGGGGACGCTGTCAGCGTCTGGCACCTTGCCAGCCATTTTGACAGGGCAGTCATGCCAGGGAGACGCTTTCCAATGAAGCGCATCGCGACTTTTTTAATACTTGCAACCGCACTTTTTTCTCAGACCATTACGACCGTCGCCGGGGGCGGGCCGGGTAGCAATGTTCCAGCGCTGAACGTGGCGCTTACGCTCACCCAGGGCGTCACCGTCGACACGGCGGGCAACCTCTTCTTTACCTCGCAAAGCCGCGTTTTCAAGATGGAGCCCAGCGGGAACCTGACGGTGATCGCGGGTACGGGTGTGGCCGGATTTAGCGGTGACGGCGGGCCCGCTCTGGCCGGGCAACTTCGCACGCCTTATGGCGTGGCGGTCGATGCGGCGGGCAATGTCTATGTGGCGGATTACGGTAACGACCGTGTCCGAAAAATTAGCGCAGCCGGTATCCTTACGACCTTTGCCGGCAATGGCGGGCACAACTATGCGGGCGATGGTGGGCAAGCAGCCGATGCGCAATTGCGAACTCCGCGGGGCGTAACGACTGACAAGGCCGGCAATGTGTACATCGCCGAAACGGGCAGCCACGTAATTCGAAAGGTGACGCCGGACGGGGTGATTTCAACGGTGGCGGGCATAGGAATCGCCGGTTTTGCGGGGGACGACGCCGACCCGCTGTTGGCGCGGCTGTTGAGCCCACATGGCGTGGCAGTAGACAAGGACGGCAACCTATACATCGCCGACTTTGGCAACCAGCGCATTCGTAAAGTGGCGGGCGGAAAGATCACGACGATTGCGGGCGCGGGAGTTGGATTTGCAGGCGACGGGGCGGCTGCGACGGCGGGCCGATTTAGTGGGCCGACCAGTATCTCAATTGACACGAGCGGTAATCTGTATATTGCCGATTTCAGCAACCACCGCATCCGCAAGATTGCCTCCGGAGGCAACATAACGACGATCGCCGGCAATGGGACGGGTGATTATAAGGGCGACGGCTCGGCGGCGACTTCGGCAAATCTGTACTTCCCCAGCGACGCGGCGGTGGACGGCAGCGGAAATCTTTACATCGCGGATCTGTACAACGCGAGGATTCGGAAAGTCGTGTCTGGCGGCACGATTTCAACGGTAGCCGGCAACGGGACCTATGCCTTCGGCGGCGATGGCGCTCAGGCGCTGGCGGCACAGTTGAACCAGCCAGCAGGCGTGGCGCGCGACGCCGCAGGGAATCTGTTTATCGCCGACTACGGCAATCACCGTATCCGGCGGGTAGCCGCCGACGGCGTAGTGTCCACCTATGCGGGAAACGGTACCGCCGGCTTTGGTGGAGATGGCTCGGCGGCTTCCGGGGCGCAGTTGAATGGCCCTAGCGGCTTGGCTATCGATACGGATGGCAGCCTTTTGATCGCCGACTCCGGCAACCATCGCATTCGGCGGATCACGCCAGCCGGGACGATTTCTTCAATCGCCGGTAGCGGTACGGCAGGCAACGCCGGGGATGGCGGAGCGGCTTCCGGCGCTCAATTGAACTATCCGAGCGGTCTTGCGGTCGATGCGTCAGGCAACATCTACATCGCCGACTCCGGTAACAATCGGGTGCGTCGAATCGCGGGCGGTACGATTTCGACGATGCCCACCGGCCCGTTGAATTCGCCCCAGGGCGTGGCTGTCGATGCCGCAGGCAATCTCTACACGGCGGACTTGTTCAACCATCGCATCCAGAAGCTGGACGCCAAAGGTGGTGTTTCGACGGTGGCGGGCGACGGGACTGCCGACTTCGGCGGCGACGGCGGCCCGGCGGTCGCTGCGCAATTGCGCTATCCATTTGCCGTGGCGGTGGACAAAGCCGGCAATTTGCTGATTGCCGATACCAATAACTACCGCGTGCGCCAAGTGAGTACCGACGGCACAATCACCACAGTTGTGGGAACGGGCGAACCGGGCTTGAGCGGCGACGGCGGCGACCCCTTCACGGCGCGCGTTTTCTTCGTTCGCGGTTTGGCGCTGGACGCCCAAGGCAATCTCTACTTGGCCGACAGCGGCAATCAGCGCATTCGCAAAATTACACCCCCGGCGAACTAAGGCCGGTAGTTGGCACAAATCGCGCGCGAGATGGACGCCATCAAAGCGGCCCTGGTTGCCAACTCGGCATGCGTGTCGGCCACAAAGACCGCGACGGCGACTCGGTCGCCGTCTGGCGCAAACAGTATGCCGACATCGTTGGTTGCCACGGTTAAACCCCTCCAGGACCCGCTGGAGCCCGTCTTGTGCGCCAACCGCCAGCCCTTTGCCAGCCCCGCCTTCAACCGGTCGGGACCTGTCGCGGTCTGTTCCATGACACCGATGAGCCATGCCGTGGATTCTTTCGATAGCAATCGCCCGGCTGCCAGTTCGCGCAGCAATTGGACCATTGCCTTCGGCGTCGACGTATCGCGCTTGTCCATGCGGTACTTCTCGTAGGCGGCGCTTCGCTGCGCGTCCGGTACGGCGGCGATGGCTTTCTCGAATACCGCGGAGTCTACAAATTCCGCCTTCCAACCGATCCCCACAATTTCGCTCTGCAGTCGCTTTTCGTCGCGATCGAGCCGTAGACCGATCGCCTTCTTGCGCGTCAGAAAGGCCTGTACCTTATCGATGCCGCCCAATTTGGCAACCAGATAGTCCACCGCCGCGCTGTCGCTGTCTACGATCGCTCTCCGCACAAGATCGCCAACGGTTGTCCGGTAGCCGGTTTTGCCGATCAACGACGCGATGGGCTGCTGGTAGACGCTCAAGTCCTGCTTGCGAAAGAGGACACTCTCATCCAGCTTCCATCCCAGATTGTCTACCGCGTCCAGCACCGCCATGCCGACGACCATCTTCATGACGCTCTGCACCGAAAATAATTCGCCCCCGCGGGTGCAGGCGAGTTCCTTGTCCCCGAGGACACAGACGCCAACCCGCCCATCGAAACCTTGTGTCAATCGATCCAGTTCTGCTTGAAGCGACGCTTGGTTCAGACTGCCCGCCCGCAGGCTCAAGGTTAGAATGGCGAAAAGTGCCGCTGATCTCATAGTTTTACGATTTTGCCGCTCTTGTACTTTTTGAGGGCGTTGCGCGTGTCGACGATCAGCGAGGAAGTCTCGATGACGGCGGCGTAATCGAGATTGCTGTGATCCGTAATGACCACCACGCAATCAGCGGCCGCGCAGGCCGGCAGCATCTCTTGACTCTCCAGGCGCTGGCCATCGATGCGAAGGCTGGGAATGAATGGGTCCGAGTAAGTGACCTTGGCGCCGCGCTGCATCAGCAAGTGCACAATGTCCAACCCCGGAGACTCCCGCACATCGTCAATGTCCTTCTTGTACGCCATGCCCAGCATGTGCACGCGCGAGCCTTTGACTGGCTTTGTGTGGTCGTTCAAGGCGCTCTGAATCTTGTCGACAACAAAGTGCGGCATTTGGCCGTTAATGTAACCGGCCAGTTCGATGAAGCGCGCCTCGATGC
>JANXUM010000204.1 GCA_025356215.1 Bryobacter sp.
ACCTCGACCATTGCGCGCGTGTATGCGCGAAACGAGATGTTCGATCAGCGCAGGGCGGCGCTATTCGCCTGGGCCTCCTTGTTGGAGACCGCCGTGACAGCCGCTCCCAACGCCACGGTGGTTTCGATCCATCGCGCGAGCGCGGCGTAGGACCGTGGCCGTTGGACCAGGGCCGAAACGCGGTCGAGGGCGCCCGCCTCATCCGGACCACGAGATGGTCATCGAGGTCGCCCTCAGATGGGTTGAACAAGGCCATCCCGTTCACCGAGCGGTACGTTTCGCCATCGATGTGCTCGACAACTTTGGCGGCGTTCGCATTGGCGACGCGCCCCTATTGCCGGGTCCAACCGGACTCGTGAAGAAGGGAGGGAATAAGTTTGCGAAGGACAACCCGCGCCTGAAGGCTGCGATGGCCAAGTGGGAGGCGGAGCGCGGGGGCAAGTTCGAGACTCCCCCCTGGCCCGACACGACCCTTGGTGCTCGGGATTCCGCCGTCGAGCAGATTGCTCGAAAGGTCCGGCAAAGATTGAAGGCCCGATCTCAGGAGGGCTGATTTTTCACTGTCAGTTCGGAATTTCTCACTGTCGATGGCGACCAGCCTGATCGCGCACACCCACCCTCGGTCCACACAATTAGATCGAGGTTCATATGGCTCTAGCGACCAACGAACGGGGCGCCTTCTCAGTCCCAGAATTCTGCCAATGGGCGAGCATTTCAAAAGCATGGGCGTGGCAGCTTATCGCGGACGGTAGGTTGTCCAGCGTCAAGCGCGGGCGCCGGCGGCTCATACCGATTGAGGATGCTAGGCGTTGGCTCGACGGCTCGCATTCCGGGGAACACTCGAACCGGCTGAACGGCTGATCCCATGAAGCCGCAGTGGAAACGCCCCGCCGCCGGGCAAGCGGCGAAACGGGGCGCTGGGATCGCTCGACTGTGCAGTGAGCTCGCCCAGCATAGCACAACCACGAAAACCGGCGAACCCGCGCCTTCCAAGAGGAGGCCGCCATGTCGGACGCTCTCCTAGAATCTGCCTTGGACCTGACCTCCCGCGGCTTCCGGGTATTCCCGTTGAAACCAGGGGATTATCGGCCGGCGGTGAAGGACTGGCAGGCGCTGGCTACGACAGACGAAGCGATGATCCGCAAGGTCTGGGGCAACGGCACGGCCTACAACATCGGCGTCTGTGGCGGCGGTGGCCTGCTGCTTGTCGATGTCGACAGGAAGAACGGTAAGGACGGCCTCGTTTCGCTGAACGACTTGGGTGTTGAGCTATCCGGCTTGGTGGTCGAGACACCCACCGGGGGTTTCCATGGCTACTATCGCGGCACTGACGTCAGCAACGCTCCTGGGCGCGTGGGCGTGGGTATCGATATACGCTCTAAGGGCGGGTATGTGGTCGGTCCCGGCTCGGTTCTCGACGAGCGCGCGAAGCAGAACGGCGGAACAAAAGACCCCGGCATCTATCGCATCGTTCGAGACGACCCGCTCGTCGACGTCCCGCTGGCCATCTTCCAGAGGCTCGTCGCGCCGACCGAGAAGGCCGCGGACATGGCGCCGGCGGTTCAGCCGGACAGGCCAGACGCCATCGAGCGCGCCATTGCATACCTGGCTACCGCGCCGCTCGCGGTTGAAGGCGAGAACGGCGACGAAACCACCTTCGCCGTAGCGGCGAGACTTAAGGACTTCGGCGTCTCCCGTGAGAGGGCCATCGATCTGATGGCCGAGCACTGGAACGACCGTTGTTCCCCGCCGTGGGACATAGACGGTCTCAAGCTGAAAGCCGGAAACGCCTACGAGTACGGCACGTCGCCTCTCGGGATCAGCCATCCATCTGTCGACTTTGCCGGCGTAAAGCCCGTCGTGGATTTCAATGGTCGGGGCGACGCAACCGACCTCGCCAGCGATCACCGCCGCATCCAGTGGGAGTGGGCGGACGAAGAGCGGCGAGCCGCCCGCGAGTGGCTTCTGAAGGACTATTTTCCGAGCGTCGGTGTGGGCCTCATTTACGGCGTCGCGAAGTGCGGAAAGTCCTTCCTCGCCATCGACCTTGCCGCCTGCGCCGTGACTGGAACTCCGTGGCTAGGACTACGTCTTCGGGGCGAGAATCTCGGCGCGCTGCTGCTGCTTGGGGAGGGATCTGGGACCATCGGCCTCCGTCTCGAAGCATTCCGCCAACAGCACGGGCTGGCAGGAAGGCTAAACATCGCCAAGGCAAGAGTTGGCAATCTCGCAAACCAGAAGGGGCGCCGTGAACTGGGCGCCCTGGTGGCTGAGGTCGAAGGCGAGATGTCGGCCAGGGGGCTTCGGTTGGCCCTCGTCGTCGTTGATACCTTCGCCTCATCCATGGGGGTGGAAGACGAGAACGCTTCCCCGCAGGTGACCCAGGCGATGCAGGTGCTTGAGGACCTTTCGCTGCGTCACAAGCTCTTTGTCGCTGTGGTGGCCCACGCCGGAAAGTCTGACGTCGGCCCTCGCGGCAGCTCCGCCTTTTCTGCATCGGTTGACATCGTGGCGAAGGTCGCGCGGGACGAGGGTCCGTTCGGCCAAAGATCGGCCAGGCGTATCGTGAGCGTCACCGCCAACCGCAACGGCCCGGAGGATTTCGAGCGCTGCTTCGAGCTCCTGCAGGTTGAGGTCCGGCGCGACGAGGACGGCGAGGCTGAAACCTCTTGCGTCGTCCGTTCCTCACCCATGCGGGCTCCGGAACTCTCGGCGGGCGATCAGGAAGTCCGGGACGCGATCGAGGCGGCGATGATCGCCCATGGCGAGGCTGTACCGGGTGAGGGTCGCGCGGTCGAGATCGCGACGGTGCGTAAGGTTCTGATGCAAAAGTCCGGTCAAAGTCAGGACAGCGCGCGAATGGCGGTGAAACGCGCGCTCCCGAAATTCCTAGCGGCACGCCAATTTCGGGAATTCAAGCACGGCAATCGCCACTTCATTGCGGCGACCATTGCCCAGGACTTCGCAGGCGTGAACACGGACGGCTTGTTCGGATAGTTCGCGCGAGCGAAAAAATCCATCTATTATCTAGCAGAAACAGCGGTTTATAGCGAACATGGTGCCGATGTTCGAGATGTTCAATGCCGCATATCTGCGCCTCCAGGCCCGGCCAGGGGCCTGGAGCGGAGCGACCGAACAGTGTGAACAGTCCCTATAGGCATGTTCGTTCGGCCGGCGGTTTTGGTCTTGGTGGGCGCTCGGTCGCTCAGCGGGTGAAAGGCGAGCCCCGCGAATTACAAGTTCCAACGTGATTGTCGGACTATGAGAGCC
>JANXUM010000211.1 GCA_025356215.1 Bryobacter sp.
GGAATGTATTGGCGTCCAAAAACTTGCGCCGGGCAAATTCATAAGCAACGCCGTGATGCTGCGCGCCGCCGCTCTTCAATACAACGTTGAACACACCGCCGCCAGTCTTGCCGTACTGCGAGTCATAAGAATTCTGCTGCACGACAAACTCTTGCACCGCGTCCACGATGGGCACGTAGGCGATGTTGTTGCCGCCGGCCTGTGCGTTATTTGGAGCGCCGTCGATCAGGAACTCGTTGTTCGATTCGCGGCCGCCGTTGACGGACCATTGAGCAATGGCGCCGTTGTCAAAGGGACGCTGCCAGATGGCCGCGCCGCGGAAGACCACGCCGGACATCATCGTGCCCAGCATGAACGGGTTGCGCGCGTTCAGCGGCAACTCCGAGACCTGCATTTGCGTGACGATCGATGAGCGGCTTGCCGTCTGCGTCTCCAGAACGCCGGCCTCGCCGGTTACGTTCACAGAGTCGCCCACAGAGCCCACCTCGAGTGGGATGTCGATATTCAGAATTCTGCCCACTTCAACCGTCAGATTTTCGCGATTGTAAGTTTTGAAGCCGTTGGCCGTAGCAGTAATTTTGTACTGTCCGGGACGGAGAAAAGGTAGCGTGTATGCGCCCGAGTTGTCGCTCGTAACGTTGGTCGTTTCTTGCGTGGAAAGATTCACGGAAGAAACTTTCGTGTTCGGTACAAAGGCGCCAGTCGCGTCGGTGATGCGACCGGAAATTGTCGCGCGGAACTCTTGCGCCCACGCCGACAGTGAGAACAGCGCAGCCAGAAGCAGCGCGGATCCAAATCTCAACATAGAGAAACCCCCTAAGGTTGCCTAAAAAGGCTGGAATCAATCTATAATCGTTTGGGATTGTAAGCAAGTGTAAAGATGCGAAAATTCATTTTCTTTTTTTGTGCCTTGCTCGCCGCCCCACCATCTTTTTTCTTTTCCCACCGCCTCGACAACGCTCCCACTCCCGAACACCACCAGCCAGAGGCGATGCCGGGCGGTGTAGCTGCTTTCGATTTTGATGGCGATGGCTGGCTCGATCTCGTTTTCGCCAACGCCGGCGGGCCGTTGACGCTCTATCGCAACAATCGCGACGCTTCGTTTACGGACTGCACGATGGCGTCTGGATTAAAGAACTTGAAGTATTCGATGGGTGTTGCGACTGCCGATTTCGACAACGATGGACGGCCCGATCTCTTCTTGGCTGGCCTCAATTCCAGCTCACTGTGGCGCAACCTTGGCGGGGGCCGGTTTGCGCAAGTCGAGATACCACTTGTCGGTGGGTGGGCGATCGGCGCCGGCTGGTTCGATTACGACCGTGACGGCGATCTTGACCTGTTTATCGTTCGCTACGTCCGGTACGACGCCAAAGACGAGATTTTCTGCGGTGCGGCGGACTTTAGCTATCGTACGTACTGCCATCCCAAGTTCTATCCGGCGATCGGTAACATCCTGCTGCGCAACGACGGCAATGGACACTTCACGGATGTTTCGGTCGCCAGCGGCATCGCCAAACACTTGGGGAAGGGCATGGCGGTGGTCTTTGGCGACGCGGACCAGGATGGTTGGCTGGACGCGTTTGTCACCAACGATACGACATCCAACTTTCTGTTCCGCAATCAGGGCGATGGCACCTTCGAGGAGATCGGACTGGCCGCGGGCGTCGGCGTCAACGACGACGGCCTTGAGTTGTCCAGCATGGGTGCCGACTTCCGAGATCTCGATGGAGACGGCAATGAGGATATCTTCGTCTCGGCGCTGGCTAACGAGAGCTTTCCTCTATTCCGCAACTTGGGCAAGCTGCAATTCATGGACGTCACTTATCGAGCGGGAATCGGCGGCAAGGTGCTGCCCTACAGCGGCTGGGCGACGGGCGCTTTTGACTTTGACAATGACGGACAACGCGAGATCCTGGTTGCCAATGGAGACGTCCACGACAACACGGAGCTCTTCTCGAGCCGCAAATCCAAGCAGCCCTCAATCCTTCTGAAGCGCAACGCCAAGGGCGTCTTTGAATCGACTGAAATCACGGCGCCCGCGTGGCATCGCGGGGCGGCTTTCGGCGACTTCGGCAACGATGGCCAGATGGAGGCGGTGATCACGCGCCTGGGAGACACACCGATCTGGTGGAAGCCGGTGCGCGAAGCCAAACGCAATTGGCTGGGCGTGGTGCTGATGGGATCGAAAAGCAACTCACAGGGTTTAGGGGCGATGGTGCGGATCAAGACGCAGGCAGGTCAACAGTGGAATCGAGCGACAACGGCGGTAGGTTACGCCAGCGCCTCAGACCCGCGAGTCCACTTCGGCCTCGGCTCAAGCACAGCGGTGGAAGAACTGGAAGTCCGCTGGCCGAGCGGTAAGGTACAGTTGCTGAAAGACGTAAAGACCGGGCAATACCTGAAAGTTCGGGAGCCCTGATTGGAAAAGCGCCCATGCTGAAATCGACTGAGTCGGACGCCCTCACCTTGCTCGACTTAGAAACGACCGCCATGAAGATTGCTGACGCCGAGTGCGGCGCCCCCGACGGTCGGACGCTTAGCGAGCCCCACGTGTTGAGGATCGACGACGACACCTTGGTCCTCAATTACAAGACCGAAAAGCAGTCCAGCCCCGTTCGCGCGGCGACCGTCTGGGTGCGGAGCGGCGAGAGCTGGGATGCCGCTTTCCATGGCGAGAACCTGATCTTCGATCCTGCTAGCTCTCCCGCGCCTGCCACCGCCACTGGAGTCCACGCGGCCAAACGCGTTGCCGAAGCTGGAACCGATGCGCTGCTTGCCGTCGAACACTGCATCTGGGAAGCGTGGATGAACAAGGACGCGATGAAGATCGAAAGCCTGATGGCCCGGGAAGTGGCCTTCGTTAACATCTTCGGTGCGTTCTTCGCCAACAAGGCCGAGGCGCTGACGGACTGGACGGGTGCGGGATGCGATGTCAAGAGCTTCGCGTTGCACGATGGCGTCGGAACTTTCCTTTCGCCAACGGTCGGCATCCTAACGGCAACGGGTACGATCGACGGCACCTGCGGTGGCCAACAACCGCCGCCGGTGCGCGCCAACACGATTTACGTGAACCAAGGCGGTGTCTGGAAGTGGGCCTTCGGCTTCAACTCGCTCGGTTAACTGCGGGCGCTGCAGCCCTAGTACTCCGTCCCGGGCCGCTGATGGATCTCCCCGCAGCACTTCCCCAGCGGTAACAGCTTCCCAGGGTTCAACCTGCACTGCGGGTCGAACAGATTCTTAAACCCCTTGATCAAATCGAGCGTGTCCTCGCCAAACTGCTGCGCCATCAATTCCATCTTCTCCATACCCACTCCGTGCTCCCCGGTGATCGACCCGCCCACCGCGACGCAGTAGCTCAGAATCTCTTCCCCAGCCAACTGCGCCGCCCGCAACTGCCCTGGAATTCGCGCGTCGAACAAAATGATCGGGTGCATGTTGCCGTCCCCGGCATGGAAGATATTCGAGATCTTCAACTCATACTTTTTTGCGATCCGCGCGATCTCCAGCAGCGTATCGGCGATCTTTGTCCGTGGCACAACCCCGTCCTGAACGTAGTAGAAGGGGCTCATCCGGCCGACCGCTCCAAAGGCGTTCTTGCGTCCCTTCCACAACAGGTC
>JANXUM010000223.1 GCA_025356215.1 Bryobacter sp.
GCCCAACCCGGCGTCGAACTCGATCAGTAACTTCGCTTTGATCCCCGCATCGCTGAGTTCCTTGGCGGCCTCGAACGAGTCCAGCGACACACTCAATTGCGTGTTGGCAGCCACCTGCTTGAGCCGCGCCATCTTGGCCGCCCCAAAGGTGGGAAAGGCCAGTAACATGTCTGCGGGAGCTGCCGCCAATAGCACCTCAGCCTCCCCCGGCTTGGCCACTGTCAGGCCCACCGCGCCAAGGGCCAATTGGCGCTTGGCCAGAAGCGGACTCTTGTGCGTTTTGGTGTGCGGGCGCAGCCGCAGACCGTGCTCCCCTGCGTATCTGGCCATCTTTTGTAGATTGGCTTCCATGATGTCCAGGTCAACGGCAATCGCCGGAGTGTCGAGTTCGAATATTTTCACGGTTGACTTACTTGAATTCAATGTCGATACGGCCGCCGAGGCCGCGGTACAGCAGGATGATGTTTTTGGTTTTGTGCTTGCCGTCGATCGGGAAGTACAGCAAGCCCGTCGTGGTCTCCTTCATTTCCTTGGCGGGCAGCTCCTTGGCTTCCAGCACCTTCTTGAGGGGATTGGCTTTTTCTTTGGAGTCGTCCTTCAACTCGGCGGTCGGCGTTTCAATCTGCGTTGTCGCATTGCCGATACCGCCGCCGCTGCGCGGCAACCCCATCGGCCCGCCCATCGGCCCGCCCCAGACCGGGCCGTTATTCTGTCCCATCGCACCCGACGTCGGGCCTTTCTGCGAACGGATTACCAAGCCGCCCGTGCCTAACAACTGCGAAGGCGCAAAGGGCTTGGTCTTCTGTCCGTCGTCGGTGCAGAGTAATTGGAAGTCGTCGCGGTCGATCTTGACTCCCTCCTCCATGCGTGGCTTGATTGTAATTTCGACCACCATTACATAGCCGTTGATGTCGTCGCCCAGCAGCGCCTTCACTGCGGACTTGTTGGCATGAACGGTAGCGAGTATCTCCAAGCGGTCGCTGGCCCCGTGCGAGCTAGCCACCTTGGGGTCTTCGATCTTCTCGGGCTTCTTCTCCTTGCCGCCAGCCACAAGAGTAAGCGTCGCCATTCCAATCAGTGCGATTAATCTCATTTGTCTCTCCCTAGCCACATCTTGACGCTGCGCGATACCTTCAACGATGCGTCTTGTTGCACGAAGTGCCCGGATTCAGGGATCGTGACCAGCGTCAGGTCGTCGATCCAGTTCCAGGTTCCGTCCAGGGCGGGGGAGAGCAGCGCTGTGTCCCTCAGACCGTGGATCAGCAATACGGGCATCGTCAGCTTACGCGTCTCAGTCCCGGCCTTGTAGGGCGGGCGAGGGTAGTTGCGCTGATAGTAAGACATCATGCCAGTCAGGCTGGACCGGCTGAACGCTTCGACGTAGAGCTTGCGCGCCTCAGGGTCCTTGACCCAGCCGGCGAGGGCGGCGGGAGTCAACTTGGAAGCCGAATCGGGCTCTTGAAAACGACGGGCGTACTCACTCGCTTTTTGCTGCTCGGGGTTGTTGGCTAGCTCGCGGCTGAGACCGTTCGGGTGCGGCAGATTGAGGATGACGAGCTTCTCGACAACCTGCGGCACATTGAGAGCAAGCTGCCAGGCGATGGCACCACCCCAATCGTGAGCCATGACGACGGCCTTCTCGCGGCCCTGCGCGCGGATTACAGCGATGACGTCGCCGATCAACAGCCGCATATCGTAGTTCTCGACGCCCTCGGGCTGACCGGACAAGTTGTAACCGCGAGTGTCCATAGCAACGCAACGATATCCGGCGTCGCCAAGAGCCTTCATCTGGTCGCGCCAGGTGTACCAGAAGTCGGGGAAGCCGTGAACCATTACGATCAGCGGCGCATCGGGTTTACCGTAGCTGGCGTAGTGGATCTTGACGCCGCCTGAATCGGCGAAGGCGTGGCTAAAGTCTTGTGCGGGGAGTGCGAGCGCGAACAGAAGGAGTAACAACGGCATGTGCCGCTATTTTAGCTCGTCATCGAGAAGTTGCAGGAGGTCGGCGAGCTTTTGCTTTTGGAGGGGTTGGGCCTTGATGTCGGCGAGTTGGGATTGGAGGGTCTTGACCTGATCGGCCAAGTGCAGGCAGGCCAGCATGGCGGCGCGATTGGAATCAACCACGCCGCGGCTGGCAATATTACGCATCAGGCCGTCAACCTCGGCGGCTAACGCCTCGACACGCTCGGGTTCCTCGCCGGTGACGACGGTGAAGTTCTGTCCGTAAATGGTTACGTGAACCGGGTTGGACAAGAGCGTGCCTTGGGATTAATCCGAGACCGGCAGTTCCATCTGATCTAGCAGTTTGGAAATGCGGGAAGCCGCCTGCTTGTTCTTGGATTTGGCTGAGCCGAGTTCGGACTTCAGTTGTTCCACTTCCTTCTGCAGCAAGGCCTTTTCCTTACGGAGTGTGCCAACGGCTTCCAGAGCCTTCACGACCCTCTCCTCGAGTTGAGAGAGAAGGTCGGCTTCTTGATCTTGGAACGTTTCGTCAGCCATGGTGCTTAGGCTCCAGCAGACTTGGGCATCGGGGTCGAAGCGGGCAGGGCCGCTTTGGCCTTCTCGATCAGGGCCTTGAAGGCCGGCAGGTCAAGCGTGGCGATGTCCGACAGCACCTTGCGGTTGAGATCGATGCTGGCCTTTTTCAGTCCGTCCATGAATCGGGAGTAGCTGATGCCGTTCTCTTTGCAGGCCGCGTTGATGCGGACAATCCAAAGGCTGCGGAAGTCGCGCTTCTTGCGACGACGACCGACAAAACCATACTTAAGGGCTTTTTCGACGGCTTCTTGCGCCGAGCGGTTGAGCTTGGATTTAGTGAGGAAGTAGCCCTTGGCTAACTTCATCGTCTTGTGGCGGTAGTCTCGTCGACCTGTTCCGCGTTTTACTCTAGGCACGTTTGTTCTCCTTAGAAGTTATTGAGTCTGATGATCGGGCTGGCGGGCACGTGCAATGCTCCGTTCGCACCGGTTGCGATATGCGGTCCCGGCTCCGGTTAGGAGTAGGGAAGCATGTCGCGGACGGCTTGATGGTTGGCGGTTGAGACCGTACCACCTTCGCCGAGGCGGCGCTTGTTCGCGTTGGATTTACCAGCGAACAAGTGGCG
>JANXUM010000215.1 GCA_025356215.1 Bryobacter sp.
CTCGAAGATGCCGCCGACGGTGTCGCCCGTGCGATAGGCCTCGTCGACGACGGCTTTAAAGCGCTGCTCGGTCTCGGGGTCGACGCAGCCGAGGAGCACCTCGTCCTTCTTGCTCAGGGTGACCAGTTCGTCCCAAGTGGCGGCATAGGTCGAGGTTTCGCGACCGACACCGACGACGTGGCTCAAAACTTCGATGCCGAACTCTGCCAGATAAGCCTTGGCCAGTGCGCCCACCGCCACGCGGGCCGTCGTCTCGCGGGCACTGGCGCGCTCCAGAATGTATCGCGCGTCATCGAAGTCGTACTTGATGCAGCCGATCAGGTCGGCATGGCCGGGGCGCGGTTTCTTGACCTCTTTGAAGTGTACGCCCGAGCCTTCGAAGTCTTCGACCGGCATGGACTGGGTCCAGTTCTTCCAGTCTTTGTTGGCAAGGATCACGGCGATGGGCGCGCCGATGGTTTGGGAGTGCCGGACGCCTGAAACGATGTGAGCCGTGTCGGTCTCGATCTTCATGCGTCCGCCGCGGCCAAAGCCCTGCTGACGGCGCCACAATTCGCGATTTATTTTGTCGAGCGAGATGGGGATGCCAGAAGGCAAGCCGGTAATTGTGGCTACCAGACACTCGCCGTGGCTCTCGCCTGCGGTCTCAAAACGGAACATCTTGGGTTAGACACTAGTCTAACAGGCGCTCAATCTTGGGGGCCTTCTGAACGATTGGCCAAGGCTCCGCGCCCACGCGCGCGGCCCAGGTGGCATACTTGGCCGCCAGGCGAGCGGCATCGGCCGGTTGGGCGGCGGCGAGGTCCCTGGCCTCGGTGCGGTCAGCCGCCAAATCGTACAACTCCCAACCGCCGGGGTGCTTCGACACCAGCTTCAAGTTGCCTTCGCGAATGGCACGATTGCCTTCATGCTCCCAGTGCAAAGTACGCCCCGTGAGCGTATCTTTGCCCGCAAAGGCGGGAAGCAGGCTCATGCCCTCCATCGGTTGCACTGCCTTGGGGTAGGGCGTCTTGGAGGCGTCGAGGAAAGTGGCCATCAGGTCGATCAGGTGGCCGGGTTGCCGATTGAAGGAGCCTGGTTTGGCGATGTGGCCGGGCCAGTGGGCGATGAAGGGCGTGGAGATTCCGCCCTCATGCACCCAGTGCTTATAGAGGCGGAAAGGCGTGTTGGAGGCGTTGGCCCAGCCGATGCCATAGCTCTGGAAGGTGTCGTCGGGACCAGGCATCGTCCCCGGTAGATTGCCGGGCTTCACCGGCCGGCCGCTCGCGGTTTGTTGGACGACATATTCCGCCTTGATTGTGCTCTTCAATTCTTCGGCGCAGCCCCCGTTGTCGGACAGAAAGCAAATGAGCGTGTTGTCGAACGCCTTGGTCTTCTTCAGGGCGGCGATCATTTGGCCAATGCCGCGGTCCATGCGGGTGATCATGGCCGCGTACACGGCCATACGTTCGATCTGCCAGGTTTTGTCGGGCGTTTCAGCCCAGGCGGGAACATCGGCGTCGCGCGGAGCCAACGCCCAGCGGCTCTCCAGCAGCCCGGAGGCGAGTTGGCGGCGGTGGCGAGCTTTTCTCAGTTCGTCCCAGCCTTGGCTGTAGACGCTTCTGTATTTGGCAATGTCCTCCTCGGCGGCGTGCATGGGCCAATGTGGCGCGGTGAACGCGGCGTAGAGAAAGAACGGGTCGCTTTTCCCGGCGCATTCTTCGATGTAACTTGTGGCCTTGGCGGCGATCGCGTCGGTGTAGTAAAAATCCTTACCGGGCTTGACGGGCTGGTTGTCTTCGCTCAAGCCCACCGGGTCGTAGAATGACCCCGCGCCATGGATCGTGCCATAGAAACGATCGAAGCCACGTTGGTTGGGCCAGTTGTCTTTTGATTTGTTTACCGGCGTAACATGCCACTTACCCGTCATCCGGGTTTGATAACCGCCCGCCTTCAGCGCCTCGCCCAGGGTGACGCAGTTGCGGTTGAGCTCGCCCGTGTAGCCGGGCAACTGGCGACCGTTGTCCACCATGTGGCCCACTCCTGTTTGATGCGGATAGAGGCCGGTCAGTAGCGATGCGCGCGTCGGGCAACAGCGGGCGTTGTTGTAGAACTGCGTGAAGCGGACGCCAGATTTGGCAAGGGAATCGAGATGCGGCGTGGCCACTTCTCCGCCGTAACAGCCGATGTCCGAGAAGCCCATATCATCGGCCAAAATCAAGATGATATTCGGCTTGGCGCTTGCGGCGCGCAGTAGCGGCGACACCGCTAAAGGGAGAAAGTCTCGACGCTTCATGCCAAGAGTCTATACGATGGCGATAGGACGCACTGGCGAGCCAGTGGCTCCATTTAGTTTGAGCGGAAGGCAGACAAAGAGGCACTCTTTCTTGCCTGTCGCGGCCAGCTCCTCGAAATTCAAATTCTCGATGATGTAGATCCCTTTTTGCGGCAGTAAGTA
>JANXUM010000265.1 GCA_025356215.1 Bryobacter sp.
CCAGCTTCGTGCTCGGCGGCCGCGCCATGGTGATCGCCTATGACGAGGAGATGGTGCGGCGCTATATGCAAGA
Organism: Bryobacter sp.; assembly: GCA_025356215.1. Lineage (GTDB taxonomy): Bacteria > Acidobacteriota > Terriglobia > Bryobacterales > Bryobacteraceae > Bryobacter. The sequence goes on from JANXUM010000265.1 coordinate 74, forward strand.
GGCCGTCCACTTCTCGCAAGACCGGCCCGTGCTGGTCGATCGCTTTCTCGAAGACGCCGTCGAAGTCGACGTCGATTGCCTCAGCGACAGTAAAGACGTGTTGATCGCCGGCATCATGGAGCACATCGAAGAGGCCGGCATCCACTCGGGCGATTCCAGTTGCGTCCTCCCGCCCACCAGCCTCAGCGCAAACGAACTGAAGACGATCGAAGAGTACACCGTCAAACTGGCCCGCGCGCTCAGCGTCGTCGGCCTGATGAACGTGCAGTATGCAATCAAGGAGGGAAAGGTTTACGTCATCGAGGTCAACCCCCGCGCCTCCCGTACCGTTCCCTACGTGAGCAAGGCCACAGGCATTCCGCTACCGAAGGTCGCCGTTGGCCTGATGCTCGGAAAGACGCTCAAGGAACTGGCGCACCTGACCGGCGGTCGCACCGGCGGCGTCCTCGGCGTCACCAAGTATTTCGTCAAAAGCCCCGTGCTTCCCTTCCACAAATTCCAGGGCGTAGACCCGGTCCTTGGCCCGGAGATGCGCTCCACCGGAGAAGTGATGGGCGTCGGCGAAACCTTCGGCGAGGCCTTTGGTAAGGCACAGCTCAGTGCCGGCGTCCCCTTGCCGGCCTCAGGCACCATCTTCATCAGCGTCAACGATCGCCATAAGCCCGACGCGGTGGCCATCGCCGTCAAGCTCAAGGAATTCGGCTTCCAGTTCGTTGCCACCCGAGGCACCGCCAATGCGCTCAAGGCGGCTGGCGTGCCATCGAAAATCGTCTACAAGGTCAACGAAGGCCGGCCCAACGCGGTCGATCTGATGAAGACCGGCGCGGTGCAACTCGCCATCTATACGACCATGGGCAGCGTCAGCTTTGGCGATGAAAAAGCCATTCGCCGCGCGGCCATCCAGTATCGAGTGCCGTGTCTTACAACGATGTCGGCGGCCAAGGCGGCGGCCGAAGCAATGGAAGCCAAACAGACCACTCCGGCACGAGTCTGGAGCCTACAAGAAATTCATCGCAAGGTTGCGGCACCTTAACTTCAAGAATCGCGTCTCCGGCTCGATAAGGGTTGTAAGTAGCAAAGCTACAGCGAATTTCGAAATCAGGAGACGCAAACAACCATGAAGATGATCACTCTTACCCTTGCTCTGGCTCTGGTGTCCGGCACGGCCACCTTTGCTTTTGACGACCACAAGAAGGACGACAAAAAGGAACACAAAGACGAGAAGAAAGACCATAAGGGCGAAAAGAAAGATCACAAGACCGATCACTAATCGCTCCTAACACCGCACATGGATAAGCCAACGCCCTGGCAGGGATGCCGGGGCGTTGGCTTTTTAGCCGCTTACTTCCGCGTCGGCTTCCGCTCGCCCCAGGTTGGCGGCGCGGGCTCCGTCGTCATCCGTTTCACCGGCTTCTCCTTCAACATGCGCAGCGCCTCGGTCACCGCGCGCTCCAATTGCGGATCATGCCCCGCGATTACCTCCTTGGGCCAATTCTCAACATCGACGTCAGGCGCCGTACCCTCATTTTCCACCGCCCATTTCCCTTCGCGCGTAAAGAACCCGCCACGCGGAGCGATCATGGTTCCGCCATCGACAAAGGCCGGAGTATCCGCCGTATGCACCAACCCGCCCCAAGTTCGCTTACCCACCAACAGGCCAATTTTCCGATAGCGGAACATCCAAGGCATCAGATCGCCGCCAGACCCCGCCATCTCATTCACAATCATTACCTTCGGCCCCCAGATCCCTGCCGAAGGGCTCGTAAACGGATAGCGGTCCCCGGCCACGTTATTGAAGTAGCCGTCGAAATCGCGCTGCAACACATCGATAATGTAGTCCGCGGCGGACCCACCGCCATTAAAGCGCTCATCGATTACCGCGCCCTGCTTGTCTTGCTGCGCAAAGTAATAGCGATTGAAGCTCGTGTAGCCGGGCTGCCCGGTGTTGGGCACGTAGACGTAGGCCAGTTTGCCGTCCGATAGCTTGTCCACCAAGCGGCGATTCGCCTCCACCCAAGCGCGCGTCCGCAGACCCTGCTCGGTCGCCACCGGCACCACGGTGATCTGCCGCGCCCCCTCCATCGAAGGCCGGTTGTTCACGGTAAGTACGGTCTGCCGGTTGGCGGTACCGTCCAACAAACGGTGGATCGAATCGGGCGCGCGCAGTTCCTGCCCGTTCACAGCCAGCACATAGTCACCAGCCGCCGCCATCACGCCTGGTGCCGAAAGCGGCGCCCGCAAGTCGGGGTTCCAACTCTCGTTATCGTAGATGCGAGCCAACTTATAGCGTCCGGCCTCAATCGTAAAATCCGCACCCAGCAATCCTCCTCGCCCGTTGGGCACATTCGGAATATCGCCGCCGCGCACATAGGAATGACCGATCGCGATCTCGGCGCCCATGTTATCGAGTAAGTAGTTCAAATCTGCGCGATGCATGATATGGGGTAGAAACTGGCTGTAATTCTCTTTCATCCGCGGCCAGTCGCTGCCCTGCATGTTCTTGACATACAAGTAATCGCGTTGGTTGCGCCAGCCCTCATAGAAGATTTGCTTAAATTCCTCCTTGGGCTCCAGATACATCCGCAGGGTCGCGGTCAACTTTCCTTGCCCCGCCGTCGGCGCGGCTTTATCCGCGTCCACTAAAAACAACGAAGGCGCAGTAGCGGCCTCCCCCGGCACGGGCGCGGCACCGGTGCGATACACAAGCTTGTGTCCATCGGCGCTGACGTCATACCCGGCCACCCCGGTCGAAAAAGGCGCGGCCTTGCGATCGCTCAGCCGGAAACGCATCAGCGTCCCACCCCCAGCGCCCGCCGCCGGGCCGCGTGCCGCACGCCCCGACGCCTCAAGAAAATAGACGATCCCCGGCGCGCCGGCTCGCAGCGCGGAGTACTGCCGTTCCGGCACTCCTGGCACCGCGATCACGCGTTGATCCAGGCCGTCGAAATCGATCTCCACCTTCGAAGTGGCTCGGGCCGTACGCGTTCCTGGTGCCGCCGCCTCCGCCACCCCGCCGTCCTCATCGCTTTCCGGCAACAACGGGCTCGCCTCGCCCTTCTGGAGCACCGCCAGATACAGCCCAAAATTCTCATCATGATCGTAGGAAGTCATGTCCAGCCACTGCGACTTCAAACCAAAGTCGGTCGAGGCCATAAACCAAAGATATTTGCCGCTGGCGTCCCAGGCGGGCCACATCGAATCGGCCAGCCCGTCGGTGATCTGCTTCGTCTCGCCGGTTTCCACATTGGCGATGAAAATCGCGTGATACAGCGAGCGCAGACGGCTGGCATAAGCCACCCACTTCGAATCCGGGCTCCACACCGGGTTCAAGGTCCGCGTCGGCACCATCCAGGGGTCGTTGCCCACCGACTTGGCCTGCCCGCTGGCCACGTCCAACACCCACACCTTCAGGTTTGTATCGCTAAACAACAGCTTTTTCGAGTCCGGTGACCAGGACGCGGTGTAGTAGTGCACCGGGTTGGGCAGGGCGATCTCGCGCGCCGGCGCAAGGCCGTCCTGCGCTTCAATCACCACCTTGTACTCACCCGATTTGTCGCTGAAGTAAGAGATCCACTTGCCGTCCGGCGACCAAGCCGGATCCCTCTCGGCCGCTCCGCTGGAATGAGTCAAATTCCGCACATCCCCCTTCTCGGCAGGGATCGTAAAGATCTCCCCGCGAGCCTCCACCGCAACTCGCTTGCCGGTGGGCGACAGCACCAGATTCGTCATCCGGCTGGTCACGTCTTCCCAACGCGGCATCATCCAGGGAAAGTCTCCCTTGGCGACAATGTTCACCACTCGCGCCTTGCCCGTCTTTGTGTCTAACTCATGGATCAGGCCAGCCTGTTCAAATACAACCGCGCCCGCCCCAGAGTCCAGCGCCTTCACGTCAAAATCGGTGAACTTGGTGGCCTGTGCCAATTTCTTCGCCCGGCTGTCCCAGGACCAAACGTTGGCCACTCCGTCGCGGTCGGAAATAAAGTAGATCGTGTCACCCACCCAGCAAGGGTCCACGTCTTTTGAGTCCGTCCACGTCGGGGTCGTCACCTCAAAGGTCTTCAAATCGGCGATCCAGATCGGGCGGTTCTGACCGCCCCGATAATTGCGTCGCTCCTCATCCCACGAGTTATTCATTCGATACGCGATGCGGGTGCCATCCGGCGAATACTTACCCTGATAGGCGCGCGGTAGAGCGAGCGGCTCCTCAACGCCACCCTCGGCTGGCACGGTCCAGAAGCGCGGTGCCGCGTTCGGTGCCCAGGTCGCGCGCGTCGAGTTGAACAGGACGGTCTTGCCATCGGGGCTCCAACCCTGAGCAAGGTCGGGCCCCGGGTGCCAGGTCAGCCGCTTCGGCTCGCCGCCGCCCACAGCCACCACGTAGACGTCCGTGTTTCCGGCATAGTCCGCGCTAAAGGCAACCCACTTACCATCGGGCGACAAATGCGGATTCGAACTCTGCCCCTGAAAGCTGGTCAATCGCCGCGCGGCCCCGCCGGCCCGTTCGACGATCCAGATATTGTTCGCGTAGGTGAACGCAATGTGCGTCGAACTGACGGTCGGAGATCGCAGCATCCGGGTGCCGCCGTCGTCGGCCGCCATCGCCAGATAAGTGCAACAAAGCAGAGAGAACACGAAGCATCGCATGGGGCTTAGGATATCCCAGACCTTGTCCCGGAGCTAAAAGATGACGGATTTAAACAGATTCGTTGTCCTCCTTTCGCCGGTTTCGACGCTACTTCAATTGAGGGGGCGGCGAGAACGCGGTCAACCCATCGAAAGCGAGCTGTCAATGGATCACATTCTGTATTGGAACGCGGTGGCTTTGGAGGCGAATCGCCACGACTTCACGGACATACCGAGCGGTGCGACAAAGCCAATGCCAGAGCAAGGCGGACCGACGCTCAGTTCACGAGCACTGGCCATCGTTCACCTCGCGATCTATGACGCCCATGCCGCCGTAGTGGGCGGACCAAACTTGCCAAGATACTTGGCGGCTCCCCTGGCCCCAACGGGCATCGCCGCGTCCGATGCGGCGGCCGGTGCGGCGTACGCGACGCTCTCTGCTTTGTTTCCGCGCCAGCAAAGCCGCTTTGATTTGGCTACCGGTGGATTGGCTCCCGGCTCAAACCCAGGGTTTGATTTTGGCATCGCTGTCGGCAATGCAATGCTCGCGGACCGCGCGGTCGACCCCGGTGCCAGCGACGCAGGCTATCATCCTTCGACAGGCCGCTTTCATCATCGACCGGATCCCGTCACTGCCCAGTCCGGCTTCCACGCGCCATTCTACGGAATGAACAGCAAGTGCTTTGCCGTCTCGGCAAGGCACGATCTCGACGACCCGCGTGGAAATCCCGCTCAATACGTCCGTGCGGTGAAGCAGGTTCGCGGCCTTGGGATCGCCCCCGAATTGACGGGCACCCTTCCCGCTGCTTCCCCCAAGCGGACGCCGGAGCAGACGCTCATCGGACTCTTTTGGGCCTACGACGGCCCCCGGGAATTGGGTACCCCTCCGCGTCTCTACAACTTGATCGTGCGTCAGGTTGCCGAAGAACGGGCGAACACCCCAGACCAGAACGCTCGCCTCTTTGCTCTCGTCAATGCGGCCATGGGCGATGCCGGAATCCTCGCGTGGCAAGAGAAGTACAAGTGGGATCTGTGGCGCCCGGTCGTGGGCATCCGCGAAGGCGATCCAAGCATGGGACCGAGTCCTGCCCCGGCTTCTGGCTTCGATGCGGATTGCGATCCTGATTGGCGACCGTTTGGCGCTCCGGCATCCAATGCCAGCGGCAGCGACTTCACTCCGCCTTTCCCAGCTTATCCGTCCGGCCACGCCACCTTCGGAGCCGCCGCATTCCACATCACCCGTCTCTTCTACGGGGTGCCCCTGGGGGACCGTAAGAAGGACACCATCACGGCTCGACCCGTTGTCTCTGAAGAACTCAATGGCGTCACTCGAGACAGCAAAGGCGCCGTCCGGCCCAGACACACCCGCACCTTCAAGGGCGGATTGTGGCAAATGATAGAGGAAAACGGCTTCAGTCGTGTCTACCTCGGAGTCCACTGGTTCCTGGACGCCTTCGCATTGAAGTCAAACAAAGACGAACCGGACTACACAAAGACGCGAATTGGCGGCGTCAACCTCGGGCTGGCTATTGCCGAGGATATCTGGGTTGCCGGTAACCAGAAGGCCCCAAAGAAGTCCACGGTCTAAGCTTCGTAGCTGTGAACTTTATCATTCACAGCGATTTTCGATCTAAACTCTCCCTGTTTTCAGGCATTTGGCCGCCGATGCCTCAATCCGTCGTTCTCGGCCCCTCAAACTGACGGCGGCGGTGAAGCTTGCCTTCATCCGCCGTCGAGTTCTAATTCTTGAGGCTCAAGATGACTGACAATGGAATGTTTCCGATCAATGATCTGTATGTCTTCCCGCTCTACCAGACGCGGGACGATTACTTCAAAGCGACCGGCGAAGAGGCTCCCCCGTGGAACCCCAACAAGCCGGTGAAGGGCTGGTTTGATCCCGCCGCTCGTTCAACCAACAAACGCACCTTTCTCTACGATTTCACACTGCTATACGACAAGAACGGTATGGTGATTCCCGACGAGAAGGGCACCCCGCTGGTGGACCAATTAGCGCTTCTCAGAGAAGACGCCGGTTCGGTGAATATCCTACCGCGCGAAACGATGGTCGATTACGGCCCCGGCTCCAAAGTAGCTCCAATCCCTGTCCCCATGCGCGCGCTCAAATCGGAGGAGGAGTTCGTCTTCACTTTCGGCGGAGTGGTGGCGGTCCGGTTGAAGACGGCCTACAAAACAACGGTCAACGCGTTCACCACCGGCGACCGTGAGTTGCTTGAGAAGATCGCCGCCAAACTCGGCGTCGTCTAGGGCTGCTTTTTCGCTTCGACAATCAGCTTGATGTCGAAACTGGCGCCTGTCTGAGCGACGCCCAGGTGAAAACTTTTCACAACGGGCGGGCCGTCGATGG
>JANXUM010000281.1 GCA_025356215.1 Bryobacter sp.
CGTCCTCGCCCGCGCCACCGGTTACTCCCCGTCCCTCGTGGAGCGTTTAAAAGGCCGCGGGACATGCGAGCGCGTTATCTTCGACGAACGCCGCAAAGACGCCTGGTTCCCGATTCTTCCGGCGCAGGAGATCACTTCCGCCGCTGAGTTAGACAAGCGTGAGTATCATCATGGCGACGAGCGATGTTACGAAGGCATGGGGCCGATTCCGGTGGATTGCCGCGCCGGTTCATGCGGCACCTGCTGGGTAGGAGTGCTGGGCGGCAACGATCGCCTCGACCCGGCGGATGATTTTGAGCGCAAGCGAATGAAGTACTTCGGCTATTGGGACAGCGGTTTCATAGACGAAAGTGTCGATCGACCGCTGGTCCGCCTAGCCTGCCAAGTGCGAGCCAACGGCAGCGTCAGCATCGTGATTCCACCCTGGAATGGCGTGTTCGGCGAGAGTCGGCGAGAGCGCGAGTAGCGCTAGCGCCAGTCCACCACAGCTTTCAAATTCCCGCTCGCCGGATTCGTCCAGTCGGCAAACCTTTCCGCCATCCCGTCCACCGGACACAACTCACTCACCCAATGCTTCGTCTGGATGTTGCCGCTCTCCATCTGCTCCAGAATAAAGCGATGTTCGGTCGGTACGGCGTTGCGGGAACTTAGGATCGTCATCTCACGGCGGTGAAACGGATCGGGATCGTGAAATGTAACATCGCCCACAAACAATCCGACAAAGGTCAACTTACCTCCCGCCGCCACAAAATGAAATGCGTCGTGCATCGAGTGCGGATTCCCCGTGCAATCGAACACCAAGGTCGGCAATTCTGGCGCCCGCTCCAGCACACTCTCCTTACTCTCGTGCACCCCGCCCGCGCTCATAAACTTGCGCGCAAAATTCCTCCGCGACTCACTCAAGTCCAATACCTCAAACGGCACGCCCTTCAACCGCAAAAACTCCATCACTGTGCACCCGATCGGCCCCGCCCCAATCACCAGCGCGCGATCCCCTTCGACGGGCTGCGCCCGATTCACCGCGTGGCACCCGATGCCGAGAGTCTCCACCAATGCCAGCTCTTCAAACGATAGGGTCTTCGATGGATAAAGATGCGCGGCGGGGAGGATCATCTCCTCGCGCATCCCGCCGTCGGTATGCACGCCCAACACCTTCAACGACGTACAGCAATTCGACTTGCCACGGCGGCAGGCGATGCATGCGCCGCAAGCCAAATAAGGATTGACAGCGCTATGGTCGCCCTCCTCCAGGTGCGATACGCCCGCGCCGACGCTCAACACTTCCACCCCCAGCTCATGCCCAAGAATGCGCGGGTAGCTGAAGAAAGGCTGCCGCCCCTTGAACGCATGTAGATCGGTGCCGCAGATCCCCACCGTGCGGATCCGCACCAGCGCTTCACCCGCGTCGGGAACATTGGCTGGAGGCAAATCGGTCCAGTGAAATTTACCGGGTTCGTTCAGCGTAATGGCTCTCATAGACCTCTGATTGTATGCTTGTATCATCTGATGCGACGCGTAATTCTTCTGGCCACGGTGTCTGCGATTTCGATCTCCGCCGCCGACTTTGTAACCGACGTTCATCCGATCTTCGCCGCCCGCTGCCTAGCCTGCCACGCCGGGCCCAAGGCTCAGGCCGGCCTCGATCTCACCAGCCGCGATTCCGCCATGCGCGTCCTCGCCAAAGACAACAGCCTCCTGCTGGCACGCGTCGAGGGCCGCTCCGGTCGCCAGATGCCCCCCACCGGCGCCAAGCTCGACACCAAGCAGATCGATGCTCTGCGCTCCTGGATCAACGATGGCGCCCCTTGGGCCGACACCCGTCAGACAGAGTCCAGCGGCTGGGTCGCCCCCCTCGCCCCGCGCTCCGTTCCCACTCCGCCGGGCGATGGTCATCCTATCGATCGCTTTCTCGGCCGCAAGCCTGTGGCCACCGACTCCGTCTTCGCCCGCCGCGCCTTTTTCGACATCTGGGGCGTCCCTCCCAGCGCCGCTGATCTGCAATCGCTTCCGAGCGATCGAACCCAACTCATCGACCGCCTACTCGCTAATGACAAACGCTACGCCGGTCACTGGATCACGTGGTGGAACGACTTGCTGCGTAACGATGTCGGCGTCGTCTATCATGGCGACCGCAAATCGATTACCCCTTGGCTGGAGCGATCTCTGCGCGACAACCTTCCCTACAACGAGATGGTGCGCGAACTGCTGAATCCCATTGGTGCCGATTCTCCCGAAGGCTTCCTCATCGGCGTCAATTGGCGCGGTGACATCAACGCCAGCCAGACGCCGCACATGCAGGCCTCCCAAAATACAGCTCAGGTTTTCCTCGGAATCAATCTCAAGTGCGCCAGTTGCCATGACAGCTTTATCAATAAGTACAAGCTCAAAGAAGCCTACGGATTGGCTGCGATGTTTTCCAACGAGCCCCGTCTCGAAGTGGTGCGTTGCGATAACAAAACCGGCGTCTATCAGGACGCGCAATTTCTCTGGCCAGAGCTCGGTGCCATCCCCCCGGCGGCCAGCCCCAGCGAACGCCGCTATTGGGCCGCAAAGCTCTTCACAAGCCCGCAAAACGGGCGCTTGGCTCGCACCATCGTCAATCGTTACTGGCAAAAAATCATCGGCAAAGGCCTCGTCGAACCGGTCGACGACATGGACGCCAAACCCTCCAACCCAGACCTCCTCGACTGGCTGGCCAGCGACTTCGCCGCGCACAACTACGACCTCAAATACCTCCTGCGTTTGATCATGACCTCCAACGCCTATCAACAAGCCGACGCCGTTCCGCGCCGCATCAGCGCCGAACAATTCACCGATACCCTCAGCGCCGTCACGGGCGAGTGGCG
>JANXUM010000283.1 GCA_025356215.1 Bryobacter sp.
GTCAGGAGGAGACCAAGCGCGAAATCGAAGGCCTCCGCCGCTTAGCCTACGCGCGATAGCGATCAGGGATTCACTAGCTTCACTTTTGAACCCCCAAACAACTTGTCGAAGATTTTGTAGTCAAAGCCAACCATGAAATAATAGCCGTGATCTCCCACGCTGCGCGTGAGGTCCGCTAAAGCTGCTCTTGGAGCCGCCTTGCTCGGATCGACGCCCTGCTGCAGCCTATTTACGCGGCCAAAATGATAGCCACCGGAAAAGTGCATTCCCAGCACCGGCTCAAACGCTGGGCCGATAAAGTAGTGGTTCACTTTGTTCAGAGCTGTACCGCCAAAGATTCCCGGACGCCAGGAGGCCCAGCGATTCGCGGGATGCATCCCCTCATACGAGTCCTTCGCCCAAGGATAAAGATGGACACCCGCGATGTAGTGGATCTGGGGCCTCTGCCCGTCACTTTGGATTACGCACTGCGGTTGGGTGCCGCCGGTTGGCGCGGGCACTTCCGGTGCGCAGGCCTGCAGCGCGTAGCTTCGCTCCCTAAGGCTGCTAAAGGCAAATCCAGCGACAAAAGCCGCGCGCCAGAACTTATGAACCCTCACCGTGATGATGTTGCTGAGGTCGTCCGGTTCCGCCGCGGGCGCAGCCGCCGCAGCAGCCGCACCTGCGGCCGGCGTAGCGGGCGGGCTTCCCGCCGGGGTGCCGAATCCCCCGCCACCTGGTGTCGCAACACTTTGCGGCGCGGTGGAAAGCATCTGGTAAGGCTTATAACTAACCGTGCGTGTTAGGCTGAACTTGATCTCAAGGTTGCCCGTCTCCGTAACGCTCACTGGAATGGTCAGTGGCGTCGCGACATCGCTCGCGAACTGAATCTCATTCATCCGCGACATTACAGCGGCCAGGCCGCTATTCAAGAGCGCGATATCTGCAAGGTATATACTTTGCCCGTTTTGCGCCACAGCAATCGCAACTTCTAACGGTGACGTAAGGCTGGTCCCAAGTGGGCTGTAGCCTTTACCGAGTACCTTGTCGACTTCCATCTCGATGTCCTTCGCTACATTCGGCCCTGTCGGACTGGCCGCCCCCGCCCCGGCCAGTGCTCGATCGAACAGGTCTACCATTCGATTAATCTCTGTTTCGTCCGTTCCAGACGTCTTGTATTTGTCGAACAGCTCTTTGCGCAGTTCTACTCGCAGGTTCGAATTGAGAAATTGCCGTCCGTCTGACTGCCCGCTGACGCCTTTGGCGATCCTCGCCGCCTCTTGGGCAATCTGCAAGTTCCGGTCGTACTTTTGACTCTTGATGGCCAAAGTATCGACGCTGACCCGCAGCAGTCGCAGATCTTCAATGACCGTGGCGGCGGCTATGGTCTTCTGAAGTTGTTTGAAATCCGTGATCAAGAAATCCACTTCATCTGCTCTATGCTTGAATGCGGCTTCGTCTGAAAGCGACACTATTGCAGGGGCCAGACTTCCCGTCAACATGGAATTCAGTCGATTGATGAGCGTCTCCACGCTCGGACTCACGCCCGCAGCAGAAACTGCCACCGGCAAGATAAGCCGATTGAAATCCGCGATCAGTTTTGTCAGATCCCGGTTGATCAAGTCTCGCTGGGCTTCCAATTCGCCGCGCTTCTGAAGTAGATCCCCGCTTACGGACGATGCCGTTCTCTGGCTCAGAAATCGCGTCAGCAACTCCGCTACCGTCCAGTCCGGAAGCATCACTGACGCCACGGTGTTCGCTCCCTTCGCGGTGCCCCCCGCCGTGTTTGCCGCCGCTGGCGTAACGGTTTCCAGATCCACTCCGCGAATCTCGATCATCCCGCTCCCCTTCTGAATTACCTTCTGCACTTTGACGGCGTAAACGTCTCCAAATTTACGTCCAACCACGCAGACGTCGAAATTGTTGGTCCGAAAGAAGGGCTCGTAACCTCCCGGCGGTGGCGCTGTCAAGCACGCCGCACCGCCAAAAGTGGTCACAAAGATAGGCGTGTTTACGGTAACCGTAACGGAGTTCGACACGGCGGCTTCTGCCACCGCGCAGGTTAAGAGGAAAACGAGTAGGGTTCGCATAAGTGGAATGTCCTTTGAAATTTAGTTGAGAGTTGGATCGCCAAGAAATAGAAACTGCCGCCGCGTCTTTTGCGCAAACGCATCCGTAGCCCCATCGAACTGCGATAATGCCTGTTGGAAGGCCGAACCGCCCGCTTGTCCGGAACGAATTGATTCCCAGAACGCAATTGCCAAGCGGTCCCCAAATTCGACCGCCGACCCGCTGTCCAGCCCGGACCCGAATCGGGAGCCGAAAACAGTCCCGGTCGCAGCCACAATCTGAACCGCCCCCCGGCTTAGGAAGCTCAAAGCGCAACTCCGGTCCGACGTCAACCCCTCTAGTACACCGCCGTAGCAATTCGTAC
>JANXUM010000294.1 GCA_025356215.1 Bryobacter sp.
GGAGTTTCGCTACCGGGACGGCCAAGGGCGAGTGGGGTTTATCGCGAGCGTGAGCAAGCCGTTCTGTTTGAACTGCAATCGCATTCGACTGACCGCCGATGGGAAGCTGCGGTATTGCCTGTTTGCGGTGGAGGAGATGGATGTGCGGGGGTTGTTGAGGGGTGGGGACGATGGGCAGGTGGAGGCGGCGATCCGCGAGAATCTGATGCGCAAGTGGATTGGGCATGAGATTGGGACGGCGCAGTTTGTGGCACCGCCGCGGCCGATGTACGCGATTGGGGGGTAGGCCGATTGGGTGAGTTGCTTTTCGAAGCAGCGGGCGGCGGTGGTAGCTTTGGCGTTGGCGGGCTCAGATTGCCGGGTTTTGCCGGGGTCGTCGAAGTTGTGTTCGGCTCCCTGGTAGACAACGAGGGCTAGACTGGCTCCTCCCTTTTTTGCTTTTTCAGCAAACTTTTCACAGCGCTCGGGGGAGACTTCTTCATAAGCGGAGGCCAGCAACAGTAGCAGCGGCGCATAGTTCTTGTATTCGCCACGAATTGCCTCCATGCCGCAATCGGGGTATTCGGCGAGGGCGGCGCGGAAGCCAGTTTGAGCCATTCCGGGAGAGTCGGGGCTCATCGCGACGAGAACGGTCGTGGCTCCGTTGGACCATCCCTGGATGCCGACGCGCTCAAGGTTGACGTCTTTGCGAGCGCGCAGATAGCGCAGGGCGCGGTAGGCATCGAGGGGGCGGACAGTTTGCTCACTGACTTGGGCGGGGCGGTCTTCATAGCTGCCCTTGACAAAGCCTTCCGGGTAATTGCGGGGACCGAAGCTGTCGACGAGGAGTGCGAAATAGCCGCGGGATGCCCAGTATTCGCCGCAGGATTTGTGGCGATTGGAGAGGGTGGTGGCGGTGTATTCGCCCTTGGCGACAGACGAGTAGGCACCGGCGCGACCGTGGAGCATGACGACCGCGCCATGAGCAGAAGCAGGGCGAGGGGCATGTCATCGATCAGGATAGGGGAGCGTGGGGGCGGGGCCAAGGGGGGCTAGGCGGCGATCGAGGCGCGTAAGTAGGTCGTCTTTAGGGTGGCGACGTCGATGTGCAGTTCCCAGGCTTTGTTGACGTCATCGGAGACGTGGGGCAGGTGCTCGGCGACGGATCGCACCGTAGAGCTTAGCTCTGGGTCAAGGGCCGTTGCCAAGAGGCGGATGAGGCGATCCGTGGCCGGGCCGATACGGTCTTCACCGCGTTCCCATTTGGAAATTTTCGTTTTGTCCGTATGCAGGTAGCGGGCTAGTTCTTCGCCGCTGCGGCCGAGATGGCGGCGCAAAAAACGGAGTTGCTCGCCAGTGAGACGGGTGGGGCTTTGGGTTAGGCCCTGAGCGATCGCGCGTTGAATTTTGGCGATGCGGGGGACGATGACGTCCGAGTTGCCACAGACGGGACAGTCGGCGATTCTTACGCCTTGGAGAAAGACATTGGAGAGGCCGCTCTCAGTGTAGTGAAGGCGGCGGAGTTCTGGGACCAGGAGATGGCCGCAGTTCGTGCATTCGTGGTTTTTGGATGGCATCATGATGTCCTTTTGAAAGCGGTGATGAGCACCGCCGCCTCTGGCCGAAAAGTGAAGACGATGGCTGCTCGAGGCCCATCGATTGTGGTTCCTTCAATTCGATATTTCCAGTTGCCCAATTTCATGTCCTGTTCCGGGGGCGTGACGATGGTGCCGGACCGGCAGACGGCAAGGACGTCCTCAATGGTTAAGTTGTCATTGATCATCTCGGCACGGAAATGTTTCGTGTAGATCACGGAGCCTTCTTCGAAGCACCAGTTCAGATTCGCTTTTGCTCGGGAGTTGCTGAGCGGCTCACCTAGCATCAATTGGTATTATACCAACTATTGGATCCAGCGTTCGCTGCACGGTAGCTGACTTCACCGCAGGGGCGGCGGGTCATCGTCGGACCGGATTGGCGGTTGGCGATGGTGCTGGAAGAATTAGACAGGGTTGGGGTCGGGCGGCCTAGATTGTGCGCGCGGGGACTTACTCGGTGTACTTCGAAAGGACGGGCTTGAGGTGGCGGCCGGTGTGGGATTCGGGGGCTTTTACGATGTCTTCGGGGGTGCCTACAGCGACAATTTGGCCTCCTCCGTCGCCTCCCTCCGGGCCTAGGTCGATGACCCAGTCCGCGGCTTTGACGATGTCGAGGTTGTGCTCGATGACCAGGATGCTTCCGCCGTTTTCAATGAGTCGTTGGAAGCTGGTGAGTAACTTGCGAATGTCGTCGAAGTGCAGACCCGTGGTTGGTTCGTCAAAGATGAACAGCGTTTTTGCGCTGCTGCTCTGCGATAAGTGCGCCGCCAGCTTGACACGCTGCGCTTCACCGCCGCTGAGCGTCGTTGCCGATTGGCCTAGACGCAGGTAGCCTAGGCCGACATCCTCTAGAACCTGGAGTTTGTTGACCAGGCGGGGGGAGTCTACAAAGTGGTGTATTGCTTCGCTTACTGTAAGTTGAAGCACTTGGTGGATGTTGAGGCCCTTGTACAGAATCTCGAGTACCTGGGGCTTGAAGCGGGTGCCTTTGCAGTCGTCGCAAATCAATTCGACGTCGGCGAGGAATTGCATTTCGACAGTTACCGTTCCGTCGCCCTGGCAGGTCTCGCAGCGGCCTCCGGGAATGTTGAACGAGAAGTGGCCGGCTTGGTAGCCGCGGCGTTGCGACTCGTTCGCGTTGGCAAATAAGTCGCGGATGATATCGAAGGCCTTGATGTAAGTTACTGGGTTGGAGCGCGGGGTCCTGCCGATGGGGGATTGGTCCACCAGAACGACTTCGCTTAAGTGATAGTCGCCTTCGACACTGCGGCAGGTTTGGCGTTGGGATTCTGAGAGCGAAGGGTCGTCGGCTTCGATATCGCTGGGCCTTTTGCGGGAAGCCGATTTTGCGCTGAGTCCCAGGCTGAGGCGGCGCTCCAGCGTTTTGAAGATTACCTCATGCATCAGTGAGGACTTGCCCGAACCCGAGACTCCGGTGACCGCGACAAGGATGCCCAGGGGGATCGTAACGTCGATTCCGCGAAGGTTGTTGACTCGCGCGCCTCGGAAGGCGATTTGGCGCTTGGGGTCGACTTTGCGGCGGGCGCGCAGGGGAGCGACGTTTTTCTCGTTGCGAATGTACTGGCCCGTGAGTGAGTTGGGGGATTTTTTGGCCTTCAGAAGGTCGCTGTAAGGGCCTTCGAAGATGATTTCGCCTCCATGCTCACCAGCACCGGGACCGAGGTCGACGATGTGGTCGGCCGACTCCATCACCTCGGGATCGTGCTCCACGACGAGGATTGTGTTGCCGATGTCGCGGAGGTCTTTGAGGATCTTAACGAGGCGGTGGGTGTCGCGGGGGTGGAGGCCAATTGACGGTTCGTCGAGAACGTAGCAGGCACCGACCAGGCGGGAGCCGAGGCAGGTGGCGAGTTGGATGCGTTGCGCTTCTCCGCCGGAGAGGGTCATCGCCAGACGGTCCAGCGTGAGGTAGTCGAGGCCGACGTCGTTGAGGAAGCGCAGGCGCTGTTGGACTTCGCGCAGAATCTTGTCGGCGACGGCGCGCTGCTCGGGCTTGAGATCGACGCCGTCGAAGAAGAGCATGGCCTCGCGGATGTTGAGGCTGGTGACGTCGCTGATGATCTTGCCGCCGATACGGACGTTGCGGGCCTCCTGGCGGAGGCGGGTCGAGTGACAGTCGGGGCACTTGGCGTAGCCGCGGTAGCGAGCCATGAAGACGCGTACATGGACTTTGTACTTTTTGGGTTCGACGACTTTGGCGAAGAAGTCTCGAACGCAAGCCATGGTGAAGTCCTGCTCGGATTGCTTGAGTTCGGCGAAAGGGATGTTGAGGCGGACCCTGCCTTTGGCGGCTTTCTTGAACTCCTCGTAGTACCAGAGGTAGGTGGGCTTGGTCCAGGGGTCGATGG
>JANXUM010000322.1 GCA_025356215.1 Bryobacter sp.
GATCTTTGTTACTCGCTTCTCCGGAGATCCCAACCAGGGTGGATCTCCAAAAGAACAGAAGCGGCGGCCCATTCAGCCCTCCTACGGCGACTTTATTCTGAAAACCAGCCCGGCCATTGAGCGCGTTTCGATTTCATTGGCCGTGGCGCCCGCCCCGGGCAAAGCTTTATCTGCCAAGGTCCCCGGCTTTGAAACCAATACCATCAGTATCCAAGGCAAAACCGCAAATTCCTACCTGGTTCAGCCCAGGGAAGTGCGCGCCGGGCGAGTGTTTACCACCGAGGAGGAGACTCGCGCCGTTCGCGTTTGCGCCATCGGAGCCAGCGTTGGCGAGGCGCTCTTCCCGGACGGGAAGGCGGTCGGGAAAACCATGCTGGTCGACGGGGCCGAGTACACCGTGATCGGTATCTTCGAGAAGGCCAAAGGCGGCTTCTTCGGTGAGAATGGGCTGGATCGCAATATCGAAATTCCACTCTCGGTTGCCCGCCAAAAATACCCCTTCGCCAACAACTTCTTCATTACCGCCAAAGCTCGCGAAGGCCAACGCGAGGATGCCTTTGAGGAAATGCAGGCCGCCATGCGCCGTCTCCGCGGCGTCAAGACCGGCGAAGTCAATGACTTCAACATCTCGACAGCCGATCAGATCATTGCGAATTTCGACAAGATCACGGGGTTGATCGTCATTGTGTCCATTGCCATTTCCGGCCTCGGCCTGCTCGTTGGCGGAATTGGCGTCATGAACATTATGCTGGTCAGCGTCACCGAACGCACTCGCGAGATCGGGATTCGTAAAGCGCTGGGCGCGCGGCGCCCCGATATCGTCTTCCAGTTTCTGCTTGAGGCCTCAAGTCTGACAGCCATGGGCGGCATCTTTGGCATCGCTTTTGCCACCCTCGTATCCTTTATTATCGGTAAGCTCGTTCCCGCACTCGATGGCGGCACACCCCTCTGGGCAGTCCTGACTGGCCTTGGCGTCAGCGTCGCCGTCGGCGTCTTCTTTGGCACCTGGCCCGCCCTCAAGGCTGCCCGCCTGGATCCAGTCGAAGCACTCCGCTACGAATAGTCCCATCAGGCCTTAGAGGATTTTCCGGCAACCTGACGAAAGTACTAATGGAAATTAGGAGTACTACTACGGTTTTTGCTTAGTTGAACCGGGACCCCAGATACAGGACCATAGGGATAACTCAATCAGACGGAGTACTAGAACATGCCTGCCGATAGTTTGAAAAAGTCGCGTATCTTGCTTGACCGAATCGCGTCGGACGACCGCGGTCAAGACCTTGTCGAATACGCGCTGCTCATGGGCTTCATGGTCATCGCCGTTTGGGCGTTCTTCCCCACGCAGGTGGTCCCGTCGATAAGCAATATCTTCAGTCGCATCGTATCGACCGCCTCCGTCCTGGTTCCCTAAGTTTCGACATACATTAGTTGTATGGAGATTCAGCCCTCACCGGCAGTCGTCGAATTGGCCGTGCTTGACGACGACAATGACTTCCGCAACTACATGGAAGACGTTCTGGTCGAAGACCAGCAGTTCTCCGTACACGGCTTTGCGCATCCCGAAGATCTTTACCTTGCCGCTGAGCAGCGCTTGCCCGACATCGTCCTTCTCGACATGAAGATGGGCGACTTTCAGGGCGAACAAGTTCTCGAACAACTACTCTCGCGCTGGCCCAAGCTGTGCGTCATCATCGTTACCGGTTATCCATCTTTGGACGACATGCGCGCGGCGCTCAAGGGTAAGGCCTTCGATTACCTGACAAAGCCCTTCAGCCTGGCGCAGTTGCGAGGCACGCTGGCCAACGCGATCGAGTCTTTTGGCCTGGGCCGCGCGGCGCAAGACCGGCTGCGTGAACGCCTCGGGCATCGAATCAAGCTGCTGCGGGTGGAGCGCGACTGGAGTTTGAAGGACGTTGCCGCCGCCACCAAGCTCAGCGTCAGCCAGATCAGTTCGATCGAGCGCGGGGCCCACTTGCCGTCTCTGGAAAGTTTTCTCGCCATCTGCAAAGCCTTCGATAAAAAGCCGAGCGAGATCCTCGCCGCGATCGATTTCTAGCGTTGCCGGCGAATCTGCGCCGCCAGCGCGGCCACTCTCGGTTCCCGCAGCAACGGCTCCAGGCGCGGGTCGATAAGGAAATAGGGGAATGCTTGCTCCCGGTCGGCGTATCCTGCCAGTAACTCTTCGGCGGCCTTGCCATGGTTGCCGGCCGCCGTCCAATAGAATGCCCTCGCGGTATGTCCCAACCCGCCCCAATCCTTCCAGTTCTCCTCGCCTTGTTTCCAAATGCGCTCCGCCTCGCTCTGCCTTTTCGTCTTCAAGAGCAAAAGTGCGAGCGCTACGCTCACCCGGGGCTCTTTGGGCGAAACCTCGCGCGCCTGCAGTAACTCAGCTTCAGCTTCCCTCTCGCGGCCCTGCGCCTCAAGCGAAAGACCCAGCATTAAATGCGCTCTTGCCTTCCATTCCTGGTCGGCCATCTCCAACGCTGTGCGGGCTTCGGCTTCGGCCTCTCCGTACTTACGCCAGTTGTAATACACCCCCGACTTCGCAATCCCGATCCCGACGTCGTCGGGCGCCGCAATCTGGGCCCGATTCATTTCGTCGACGGCGGCCTGAAATTGGCCAGCCAGACTCAGTGCCGAGGCGTACAACAACTTTGTGTTGGATCGGCGAGGCATCAACTCAACTGCCCTGCGAAGATGCCCCGCAGCGGCATACATGTCGTAGTTGTGAAGCATTTCCACCGATCCCAAAACCAGGTGTGCGTCGCCTGTGCTGTAGTCCAGCGAGAGCGATTTCTCAGCGGCGGTCTTGGCCAGCACCATATGGTCGCGCCAGCCAGACCGCCGAAGTCCGGCTATTTCCAACTCAGTAACCCCCAGGGTTCCCCAGGCCCTTGCAAATCCGTCATCGGCACTCACGCTCTTTGCCAACATCGCAACTCTCAACTGCAAATCCTGTGTCCGGTACGCCTCCAAATAGAGACGGAGCGCCTCCGCGTTTGCGGCTTCGGGAATTTGACCCAAACCCTCTAGCTTGGGCCGCACTCCATCGACGACTTTCCCCGCCATCAAAGCTTCTTCGCCAACGCCGCGCTCAAAGGTGCCCGCCCACAATTGAAACCCGTCTGCCGCCGAGACAAGCTTCGCCGTCAACTTGAGGGTGTTGCCGTCCCGCCGCAAGCTTCCTTCGAGGAAAACGTCCACCTTAAGTCTTGTCCCCAGCGCCAGCCATTCGGCGGGCTGGCCCGTGCCTTCCACTGCCGCCTCGCTGGCCGATACACGCACCGCCTTCAGCATCCCCAATTTCGAGACAACCTCATCGCGCATCGCCCTGGCACTGGTCAACGCTTCCGGTCCGCTGTTCAGAGCGGCAAATTGAAGCACTGCAACCGACTCAAGCCGCTTGGGCGGAACCACGCCTGCGTTCCAGACCCGATAGCCCCCGTAGGCGGTGATCA
>JANXUM010000344.1 GCA_025356215.1 Bryobacter sp.
TCGTCGAAAGGAATCTGCTCGGCGGTGGCTTGAAGCTCGATGAACTTGCCCGCGCCGGTCATGACGAGATTCATGTCGACATCGGCGGTGGAGTCTTCTTCGTAGCAGAGGTCAAGGACGGGATGGCCTTTAACAATACCGACGCTGGTGGCGGCGACGGCATCGCGGATGGGAGTCTTCTTGAGGACGCCAGCCTTGAGCAGTTTTTGGACGGCGATGGCCATGGCGACATAGGCGCCGGTGATGGCGGCGGTGCGCGTGCCGCCGTCGGCCTGGAGGACGTCGCAATCGAGAGTTAGGGTGCGCTCGCCGAGCGCGGCCATGTCCATGACAGCGCGCAGTGAGCGGCCGATCAGTCGTTGGATCTCCAGCGTGCGGCCAGACTGTTTGCCTTTGACAGCTTCGCGCGCCGTTCGGCTGACCGTGGCGCGGGGGAGCATCGAATACTCGGCTGTGACCCAGCCACTACCTTTGCCGCGCAGGAAGCCGGGAACGCCATCCTCAATGGTGGCGGCGCACAGCACGCGGGTGTGGCCTACGTCGATGACGACAGAGCCTTCGGCGGTGAGCAGATAGTCTGTGGTCAGATGGACCGGCCGCAGTTGGGCGGCGGCGCGGTTGTCGATGCGCCTCACTTGGCGGCCGCCGGGCGCAAGCCGTTGGAGAGCGTCGCATAGAAGAGCAGCGAGAGCAGCCCAACGCCAATGAGTACGATGATGAGACAGGGGAGCGCGCCGATGAAAGACTTGGGAGTAATCGGTTCGGGCGCTGCTTTTTTGAGGCCGCCACGCGGCGGCTTAGACTTTGCCATACAATTTCGAGGTTAGCCCATGCGCGTTCTCATACTCTTGGTAGTTCTCATATTCGGCTCTTGCGAGACGGCGATGAAGGAGCTGGCGGTGCCCGCAGGAGCCGAAGGCGGATGGACCTTGCAATCGAGCGCGGCGATGGAAGCGGCGCGGCGTCCGGAGTGGATGCAGCGGCTGGGGCTGAAGCAGGCTAAGACGGCTCGCTATGCTGGGCCTATCGAGATGGAAGCGGATATTTACGAATTGCGCAGCGACGCGGCGGCGTTGGAATGCACGCAGCTTTGGAAGCGCGCGCCCGGGGACTGGCAATTCATCAGGCGCAACTTGTTTGTCGTGCTACGGAGCAAGCATCCGAACCGCGAGATGATGATGGACTTTAGCCGTGCCCTTGAGAAAGCCCTCTAGCGCACTGCCGCGCATTCAGGAATTCGCGGTTTACCTTCTGATCGTCGGCACGCTGACTCTGGTGGCGATGACGGACGGATTGCCGTGGCCGACGCTTGCGTTCTGCGTGTTGATCGCGGCATTGCGGCTGGCCGGGTTGACGTTGTCGACCAACGCGGGCTGCGCGTTGCTGGTGGCGGTGGCCGCAGGCGTGCCGGTGTACTGGTTCTTCTTTCGCAGTTTCGCCTCATTGAATGTGAAGGATTTTCTGTTGGCCGTGCTGATGGTGTTCCTGCTGAGTGCGCGGACCGGCAAGGACTTTGCGGCTGTGTCGAGCTATTGCATCTGGATCATGATGGCGTCGTTGTTTCCGTCCAGCGGGCCGCAGCAATGGTTTGTGCTGGCGGGGTTGTTCGCCTGGTTTTTGGTAGTGCAAACTTTGAACGAACTGCGGCGGAATCGCGAGCAGATTGGGGAGTGGGCGGGCAAGGACGGCTGGGCGCTGGTGCGGCCGCTGGCGGGCTTTGCGTTGTTGATGACGGTGGGCGTGGCGGCGTTGGCGACCGGGCTGTATGTGCTTCTGCCGCGCAACCCGATTGCGTCGATGCATTTTGATTTTCAGCCCTTCCGGCGATTGGTGGGCTTCTCGGGTTCGGTAAGGCTTGGTGAGATTGGGCAGTTGCAGGACGACCGGACGCCGGCCTTTCGCGTGAAGTTTTTGCAGGGGACGCCGCCGAGCGCAGTGCGCTGGCGCGGGGTGGCGCTGGGTGACTTTAACGGGTCGGTGTGGACGAATTCGGCCGAGACTTGGACGGAGTCTCCGCAGCAGGGCAAGATCACAATCGCCAGCGACGAGCAACGGCGAAAGCCCGGCGAGCGCTTGTTTTATGAGGTGCAGACGCTGGCGTCGATGGATCGCGTGTTGTTCAGCGTAGGAGTGCCGGAGTATGTTTATTTGCCGCAGGGGCGGCTGCGTTTGAACAGCGAGGGAGCGTTACGGCAGATTGCGTTGGACAGCTCGCTGCCGTTGTATTCACTGTCGGGATGGACGGGACAGAGCGAGAGCCATCCGGTGAGTTCGGATGCGACAGCGACATTAAGCGAGGAGCGGCGGCAGCGCTATACGCGGCTGCTGTATTTGCATCCGCGGATTCGGGAGTTGGCGCAAGATGTCGTGGGCGCGGGCGTTCAACCGTACGAGATCGCGCTGCGCATCGAAGATCATTTGCGGTCTAGTTATGGCTATAGCCTGGACCCGAAAATCGGCGCTCACGAGCCGCTCATGGATTTCCTGTTTGTCACGCGCGCCGGGCATTGCGAGTATTTTGCCAGCGCGATGGCAGTGATGTTGCGGACGATGCGGATTCCGGCGCGGGTGGTGACTGGGTTCTATTCGACGCTGCCAGAGCCGGTGAATGGCTGGCATGTGATTCGCAGTTCCAGCGCACATAGCTGGGTGGAGGTGTGGATCGAGGGCCGGGGCTGGGTGGTATTCGATCCGACGCCGGCGGGGAGCACGCAGCCGAAGTTGTCGGCGGCGATGCAATGGTTTGTGCGGATGCAGGATCGCTTTGTGGTGATGAGCGAGGAGTGGATGGGCGGGGCGGCTGGACTGAAGCGGCCAGCGCTGCCGAAGTTGGATGTGGATTGGCGTTGGCTTTGGGGATTGTTGCCGTTGGGGCTGGCGTGGGGGGCTTGGCGCTATTGGCCCGCCAAGCGCGATGCGCGGCATGAGGCCACGCACCTCTATCACAAATATTTGCGGGCGGCCAAGGCCAAGCGCGCACCGGGCCAGACGGCGCGAGAGCTTGGGGTGAGTGAGATTGTGTTCGCTTATGAGCGGGCGCGCTTTGCGCGGGACACGGCGGCGCTAGGGACGCTTAAGCGGCTTGTGACGGAGTTCGTCGAGAAGCGTGTGTAGCGCGTCGACAACGCCTTCCGGCGGGAAGCCTGTGGTGTCGCCGGCCTTCAAGATGCCGGCAGGCGAGAAGGAGGCGGCCGGAGAGCGCTGGATGAATTCCATCAGCTTTTGCGGGTCGATTTTGGCCTCGGCGTGGAACTTGATGTTGAAGACGCCCTGGCGGCGATCGACGCTTTCGACGCCAATATTCTGGGCGAGATTCTTGGTCTGTCCAAAGTCGACGAGCAGTTTGACGGCGGGTGGCACGGGGCCGTAGCGGTCGGCAAATTCGGCGACGAGCTCGTTGGCCACTTCGCGGCTTTTGGCGTCGGCGATCTTCTTGTAGGCGCGCAGGCGCTGGTTGTCCTCGGGGATGTACTCGGGCGGAATGCGGATCTCGAAGCCGAGGTTGAGCGTTGAATGAATTTCGAGCGGTACCTCGATGCCCTTCATCTCTTGCACGGCTTCCTCAAGCATGCGGATGTACATGTCGAAACCGACCGCGTTGATGTGGCCCGATTGCTCGCCGCCCAGGAGGCTGCCGGCACCGCGCAATTCCAAATCGAGCGCGGCGATCTTGAAGCCTGCACCGAGATCGGAGAACTCTTTGAGCGCAGCCAGGCGCTTGCGGGCGACCTCGGTGAGCTCGGTGTCCATGGGCACCAGCAGGTAGGCGTAGGCGCGGCGATTGGATCTGCCGACGCGGCCGCGCAATTGATACAACTCGCTCAAGCCGTAGTTCTGCGCGTTCTCAATGACGATCGTGTTGGCCAAGGGGATGTCGAGACCGTTCTCAACGATCGTGGTGCAGACGAAGACGTCGAACTCATGGCGCATAAAGCCGAGCAGCACCTTTTCCAGCTCCGCGTCCGCCATCTGGCCGTGACCCACGCCCACGCGGACGCCAGGCACAAGCTCTTGGATGGAGAAGGCGCGCTCGTATATCGATTCGACGCGATTGTGAACGAAGTAGACCATGCCGCCGCGGGCGATCTCCTGCTCGATGGCGGTCTTGATGATGGCCTGATCGAACTTGGCAACGACGGTGTGGACGGCGAGGCGGTCCTTGGGCGGGGTCTCGATCACGCTTAAATCGCGGATGCCAACTAACGACATGTGCAGCGTGCGCGGGATGGGCGTGGCCGAGAGCGTCAGCACGTCGACGTTCTTTTTGATTTGCTTGAGGCGCTCTTTGTGCGCGACGCCGAAGCGCTGCTCCTCGTCGACGACAAGCAGGCCGAGATCGGGGAAGACGATGTCCTTCGACAGGATGCGATGGGTGCCGATGAGGATGTCCACCTTGCCGTTCTCCATGTCTGACAGCACCTGCTTGGTCTCTTTGGGATTGCGGAAGCGGCTGATGTGTTCGATCGAGACGGGGAAGGCGGCGAAGCGGCGTTTGAAGCTTTCAAAGTGCTGGAAGGCGAGCACAGTGGTGGGCGCCAACACGGCCACTTGCTTGCCGTCGCCGAGGGCTTTGAAGGCGGCGCGCATGGCGACTTCGGTCTTGCCGAAGCCGACATCGCCGACGACCAGACGGTCCATCGGTTGGAGGCTTTCCATGTCGCGCTTGATGTCGCGCACGGCCGTGAGCTGGTCCTTGGTGGCGTTGAATTCGAAAGAGTCTTCAAACTCGCGCTGCCAGTTGGAATCGGGCGAGAAAGCGTAGCCCTCGGCCATGCGGCGCTGGGCGTAGAGCTTGAGAAGCTCGTCGGCCATGTCGCGCATCTTTGCTTTGACGCGAGACTTGGTTTTCTGCCACGTGACGCCGCCCAGCTTGTCGAGCGGGGCCTTGGTTTCGCCGCCGCCGCTGCGGTACTTCGAGATCAGATCGAGACGCGTGACGGGGACGTAGAGCTTGGATTCGCCTGAATACTCGAGCAGTAAGAACTCGCCGTTGCCCTCGCCCTGGTTAATGATCTTAATGCCGAGAAACTTGCCGACGCCGTGGGTCTGGTGGACGACAAAGTCGCCGACTTTGAGATCGGCGATGTCGGCGGCGAAGGCCCCCATCGAAGCCACCGGCCCGCGCTGATTGGAGCGCGCCACAAGGTCGGAGGATTCAAACAGGTCGTCGCCGCCGAACAGCGCCAGCTTGGGATTGCGAAAGACCGTGCCGCGCGAGAGATGACCCTTGATAAGAAAGACGTGCGAGGACGAGCCAGAGTACATGCGATCCGCCAAATAGGTGGGCATGGCCTCGGTAGGCGGGAGGATCACTTGGTAGGGGACTTTGTATTCGCTGAAGACGTCGGCGAAGCGTTCAACCTCGCCTAGGGAGTTGGCGAAGAAGATGACGCTGTAGCCGGACTGCACCAGCGTGCGCGATTCTTCCACGGCCAGGCGGATGTTGCCGCGGAAGGTGATGCCGGGGCGGGAACCGAGTTCGAAGGCGTGGTTGCCCGTCTCTAGAGCAAGCTGCCGTAGTTCGATCTCGCGCATCTGCGCCGCGCCGTGCGAGGCGAGCTCGCCGTAGTGAAAGTAAAAGAGCTCAGGATCGGTCTCGTTGGCGCCGTCTTCGAGACGCTTCCAGAAGCGCTCGGCAGAGGCGCGGATTTGCTCAGGCTCGTCCCACAGCAGCAGGCCCTTGCCGATGATGTTCAGCAGGCTGTGTTCGCGCGCGCCTTCCGTACCGGCGCGGGCTTCGACGAGGGGCAGGACACGGACCTCGGGCACGCGGGCGATGCTGCGCTGTGTCGATACATCGAAGCGGCGGATGGTTTCGATCGCGTCGCCGAAGAATTCCAGGCGCACCGGTTGATCGGCTTCGGCGGGGAAGATATCGACAATGCCACCGCGGATGGAGAACTCGCCAACCATCGAGACGGGCTCTTGCTGCTGGTAGCCGATGGCGCGCAAGTGTGAGGACAGATCTTCGAGGGAGACCTCTTCGTTCTCTTTGAGCGCGAGCACAAGCTGGCGGTAGGCGCTGGGCGCG
>JANXUM010000366.1 GCA_025356215.1 Bryobacter sp.
AACGACGCGGACGCCGAGTTCGGGCTCGATCAGCACATAAGGTTTGTCGAAATGTTTGGCATAGACGCCATGCCAGCGTTGGGCGATTGCGGGGGCCGGAAAGCGGGCGAAGGTGCCCAGGTAGGCGAGGATTAGATCATCGATTTCTTCTTTGTTGAAGACGTCCAGGGAGAGGCCGTACTCGTGCGAGTCGCCGAGGGTGATTGAGCCGTCGGCGGTTTGCGAGGCCATGACGTGGATGCCCCAGCGGGCATGATCGGGGAGTTCCGTTGCGAAACGCCGCTTAAGGGCGGGCAGACCGGGGCAGTGCTTGAAGGACGAGTAGAACTGGAGAGTGAGGCCGCCGGCGAGGGCGGGGCCCAACTTCCATCCGGCGGGCTGGGGAGCGGTGCGGAGCATTTGCAACTTACAGCGGGTTAGGCCGCTATCGTGAAAGTGTTGCGGGTATAGGGTTTCGAAATCGTGACCGGAGCAGACGACGACTAAGTCGGCTTGTAAGTCGTGAGGGTTGGTGACGGCTTGGGCGAAGTGGAATTGGACGCCATATTTTTCAGTGAGGAAGGCGGGGAGCGAAGCGATGGTGAGACTGGGATCGACAACGAGATCGTGGGGACTGAACAGTCCCCCCCGGAGACCATCGGGGACGGCGGCGGAGCTAAGGCTTAGAACTTCGGCGGCATCGCACCAGTGGGCTCGATCGGGCTCGGCGGTGGCAAAATCCCGGCAGACGGCAACCTCGTCATCGTGATAAGCGAGGTGAAGGGAACCTGCGGCGGAGTAGGGAAGATTGGCGGCGTCGAGCAATTCCACCCACAGACGCCGGCTGAGCAAGGCCATGTTCGCCATTTCACCGGCGGGCTGGCCGATGGGCCAGATCATGCCAAAGTTGCGAACGGAGGCACCAACGGCACGTTGAGCCGAGCGTTCATAGACGCGGACCTTGTGGCCGCGCTTGGCGTAAGCGTAGGCGTGGGCAAGGCCTAGGACGCCAGCGCCGACGATGGCAACGGTGTGCATGAGGATCTCCATTCCGCGGCAAGCGCGAGTGCGCCAAAAAATGAAGCCAACCCAAGCAGCGCGAAGAGGGTGGGCCAGCCGTAGTGGACCGAGACGACGGCGACGAGGTAGGGCGAGACGATCTGGCCGAGGGAGCCGACGCCGTTCACGAAGCCGCCGGCGGCGCCGGTATTGCCTCCGGAGGCTTCTTGGGTGGCGGCACCGGCCATCAAAGTGTCGGGCCCAAAAGTAAAGGCGCCGATGAGCGCGATGAAAGTCAAGTTACTAAGATAACCTAACTTACTTGCGTACGGATAAAGGACGCAGAGCACGGCGAGACCCAGCATCATGACAGCACCGACGATGAAGCGGCTGCCGGGGTGGGAGACACGCTCTGAGACGTGCCCGGCAAGGAGGACGCCGAGGAAGCCGATGAGTTCGTAACTGGACGAGGCGAAGCCGGCGGTGACGGGGCTATAGCCGAGGCCTTCGGTCATATACAAGGGGAGCCAGAAGAGAAAACTGTAGCGAGTCATTTTGACGAAAAAGTACATGGTCGCAATGAGCTTGAGCGTGGAGTTGAGCGCGAGGGGTGAAAGAGGCGCTGGGACGGGGCGGGTCTCGGAGTCGCTCCTGGAATCTTGGGTGAGAAAGAAGAAGACGATGGCGACGACGACCAGGAGGATGGACGGCATCCAGGCGGCGCGCCGCCAACCGCCTTCGGCGAAGCGCGAGGCGAGGATTGTGGCGGCGAAACCGCCGACGACGAGGTTGGTGCCCCACCAAGCCATCCATGTGCCGCGGTTGGTGGCGGGGAGCCAGTCGCCGGTCATCTTGAGAAGGGAAGGCCAACCGCTGGCTTGGGCGAGACCGTTGAAGCCCTGGAGGATAGGCAGGCCGCCGATGGCTCCGGTGAGGGATGAAACGCCAGCCGAGACGCACATACCGAGAGTGGCCAATTTTCGGCCGCCCCAGCGATCGGCGAGGAAGCCCATGATGAACTGGCCGGCGCAGTAGCAAACGCTGTAGACGAAGACGGCACCGGCGATGGAGTCGGACGTGTAGCCTTGCTCGGTCTTTAGATAAGGAATCAGAATGCTGAAATTTTTGCGGCACAGGTAGTAACCGCCGTAAGCGAGCCATGTGGCGACAAAGACGCGAAGGGTTGGCGAGAGCATCAGAGGGACAACTGGCGGTTGGAGCAGTAAGAGATGAAGGTATCCCGGTAGTCGGCGACGGCGCCAGCCGGCTGGCCGGGGATTTTTGCAGACTCATCCCAACTGCGCACCTGCAGCATTTCGCGCAGGAGCGGCTCGGCGGCAAAGGCTTCGACCTCGAGGGAAGACATTGGGCCGCCCTGAAGGGCGAGCGTTTGCCTACTGGCGTCGGAGAGTTTGTTGAAATAATCCGCGTTGGTGGCGACCAAGTAGCGCTTGGCGTCGACGTGCCCGCGGACAAGGCGGATGAGGCGCTCGCCGAAGCCGCGGGCACGAAGCCAGTCCTCGGCTACACGATCGTGATCGATGACGCCGATGCCGGCATGGAATTCTCCCTCAAGGAGGTGACCGATATCGTGGAGTAGGGACGCCAGGACGGTCTCCTCATCGGCACCCGCAGCCCGGGCGAGCTGGGCTGTTTGAAGGGCGTGCTCCACTTGGGTGACGGATTCGCCGAAGTATTCCCCGGAGCCGCGCTGTTCGTACAAGCCTTCGATTTCGCGCCAAGTGTCATGCATCTTTATAAAGGTAGCGTTGGATTCGGGTTGGTGCAAAGGGAATAAGGGGAGTTCATTCATTATTCATCCAACGGCAATGATCCAGACACTAAGCGCACTTAGCTTTAAGGGTATGCGTAAATTACCGGTAATTTTTTGCCTGATGAGTCTCGGTGTCATGCCCGTGGCCGCCCAGTCCATCTTCGGTGAAATCCGAGGGCTGATCCAAGACGCGAGCGGCGGGGCGGTTGCGAAGGCCGATGTGAAGGCAACCCGCACCTCGACTGGGGAATCGCGACGGGTGGCTACGGATGACTCCGGCAACTACGTACTGGCAAATCTAGTGGCGGGCGAGTGGGACATCCTGGTGGAGAAGAGCGGATTTCGCCCGGCGGCGTCGAAAGGCGTTGTGTTGCGCGCCCGGGAAGCGGCCCGCATCAACATCACGCTGGAGCTGGGTCAGGTGAGCACGGAAGTGCAAATCATTGCGCAGACGCAAGTGATTGAGACCGATATGTCGACGTTGATGGACTCCAAGTCGGCCGACGCGTTGGCGAAACTCCCGGTGAATTACCGCGCCGGATCAACGAACACTTTTTATGCAATCATCTCGACGGCGCCGGGCGTGCAGCCGGATTCGGGTGGCGGTTACTCCGTTGGCGGCGGGATGCCGTTTCAGACGACGGCGTCGGTGGACGGCATTTCAAACATCAATGTACGGTCCAACGGAGTGTTGCGTGAGATGTTCCCCTCGGCCGATACGGTGGATGAGGTGCGGGTATCTTCGACGAACAACAACGCGGAGTTTGCTCAAGCCGGCGACATCACGGTGACGTCGAAGTCGGGCACGAACGCTTATCACGGCACCGCTTATTGGTATCACCAAAACGGAGCGTTTGACGCGAAAGACTACTTTGCCTCGCGCACGCCGTTTAAGGTGTCCAACGATTACGGATTTACGGCGGGCGGGCCGGTGATCAAGAACAAGACCTTTGTGTTTGGAGCCTACGAGGCGTTGCGCTTCCGCGCGCAACGGGTGATCAATGCGACGACGCTGCCGTCGAACTTCCGCACCGGAAACTTCTCAAGCTTGACGACCGTACAACTGCGGGACCCGTATAACAGCAATGCGCCGTTTGCGGGGAACGTCATTCCGGCGTCGCGAATCAACAGCGTATCGAAAGGACTAACGGACGCGTTGTTCCCGAACGCAACGAGAGCCGGGGACAACGTGGGCTCGCCCAATTACAGCTTGCTGCGCGGCGCCAAGAACGACAACGATCAATTCGACGTGCGGGTGGATCATAACTTCTCGGCGGCGCATCGCATCTTTGGACGTTACTCGCAGAAGGACATTACGGGCGCCTCTCCAAAGACTTTTTACGATACGACGGGCGACGCGGTGAGCACGGTGAATCCGAAGAACGTCGTGGGTGCATGGAACTGGATTGTAAAGGCGAATCTGTTGAACGAGTTGCGGGGTGGATTTGCATCGCAGGACTCAGTCAGCACCTTTGGAGTGGGCGGTAAGACCTTTGACGGGCCGGGGCTGCTGAAGACCGTCGGGATCCAGGGAATTCGGACGGACACTCCGGCTGGATCGCAGATTCCCGATATCGGGATCAACGGGTTCACGAGCACGGGCGAGGGCCGCGAGAGCGTTACGCGGTCGAGAACGGTGCAGTTTGCGGATAACTTAACCTGGATCAAGGGGCGGCACACTTACAAGTTCGGCACCGACATTCGTCGGCTGCGGACGACGGACATCACCAGCTTCACGACCGGCGACGACATGGGAACTTACAGCTTCAACGGGCAGTACACTGGCTACGGCGCGGCGGATTTCTTATTGGGCGTCCCGAATGCGACTAACTTGGCGAACACGGGCCGGGACGTGGACGGAGTTACGTTTCACTATGGGTTCTACGCGCAGGACGATTTCAAGGTAACTCGTAAGCTGACGCTGAACTACGGCGTTCGCTATGAAGTGCATCCAATGTTCTTCGACAATGCGCTGACGACGACGCAATTTGACCGGGCTTATCCGGGAGGGAGAGTGGTGCTGCCGAACGAGGCGTCGCGCAAGTTCACGGCGCCCACTTTTCTCGCGTCGATCGGCGATACGCCGGTAGTGTTGGCCAAGGACGTGGGACTGCCGGAGAGATTGCGCAAGACGGACTTCAACAACTTTACGCCGCGCTTTGGATTCGCGTGGCGTCCCTTTGGCGACAAGACAGTAATTCGCGGGGGCTACGGCATTTTCACATCGACGATTTTG
Source organism: Bryobacter sp. (assembly GCA_025356215.1). Taxonomy (GTDB): domain Bacteria; phylum Acidobacteriota; class Terriglobia; order Bryobacterales; family Bryobacteraceae; genus Bryobacter. The sequence goes on from JANXUM010000366.1 coordinate 4,989, forward strand.
GGCAGTGTGTTTTATACGATCAGCGGCATTCACGTGTCGGACGTGCGGACATTCCCGAACGCTCTAACGGCGGCGGGTGTGCCGGAATTGGTGTTCCCGCGGCCTTTCCGCAGCGGCTTGGGCGCCGGGGGTGGAAAGCCGGACTTCCGCCGGGCGACGCAGTGGGACGGGCCCGATCCGTACACGCAGCAATGGTCTTTAACCTTTGAGCGGGAGTTAGCTTATCGCATTGGGCTGCGCCTGTCTTACACGGGATCGAAGGCGATCAAGCTGTTCTCGTCGCCTGATTTGAACCAGGTGCGACCGAATACGATCGGCTACACGGCGGCGGCGGCTTCGCGGCCTTATCCGAATTGGCAGATCATCTACACACGCGATCCCAACACGCAGAGTTTCTACAATTCGGGAACGGCGGAAGTGAACAAGCGCTACTCGAATGGGCTCTTCTTCCAGTCGTCGTGGGTATGGGCGCATGGTACGTCGAACGCGGTTGGTTCCAACGGCGGCGGCTTTGCGAGCGAGAACGGCAGCGTGCCGACGGACCGCTTTAACCTGGCGCTGGACAAGGGCAACCTTCCGGGCACGCGGCGGCATCGCTTTCTCACAACAGCCACTTACGACTTACCGTTCGGTAAGTTTGCGGGTAACTCGTATGCGGCTAAGTTGCTGGCGCAAGGCTGGCAGATCTCGGGCATTTTCTTGTGGCAGACGGGTCTGTATCTGACGCCGACCACGGGCAATGTTACCGATCCGTCAGGTACGGCGCTGAACACGCGCGCGACCAATCGGCCGGATTACGCGGGTACTTCCTACGGGAATTTGGACAGCGGCGCGCGCACGGTGGACAAGTGGTTTGACGGGTCGGCGTTTACCGTGCCGGGACGGGTGAACGGTGTGAACCTGCCGAATAACGGTGCGATTGGGCGCTTTGGGTATGTTGGCCCAGGATCTTTGGTTGGTCCGGGAACGGCGGTGTTGTCGGCGAAGATTCAGAAGAAGTTTAGCCTGACAGAGCGGGTTTACGCGCTGCTGGAGGGCTCGGCTTCGAACCTTGGAAACACGCCGAATTTTGGTAATCCGCAGTTGAACATTACGAACGCGCAGTTTGGCCGCATCACCTCGACACAGGGTGTGGAGAACGCCGGGTCGCGCAGCTTGCAGGTGGGTGTCCGGCTCGGGTTTTAGGACCAGGGCATTTCTGGTTGCGCCGACCAGGCGCCAAATGTTATGCTTTTGGTGTCCGTCCCTCCGTCTGGGAGGCCGAAGAGTCGTAGTTCGTACTCCAAGCCGTTTGAACCATTCAGAGTAGTCCTCAATTGGCAGTGCTAGTGGCTGCCGTCTATCGAAGTCCGTTCAAAGTAGTAAAACCAGTAGTAAACCGTTCGCATAAAACGAAACATGGCTCAAAAACAGGGAAAAAAGTACTTGGCCGCAGCCAAGCAGGTAGAAGCTCGGAGTTACTCCGTGACTGAAGCCGTTGGCCTCGCCCAAAAGATCAAATTCACGAAGTTCAACGAAACCGTTGAAGTTCACATGCGCCTTGGTGTAGATCCGAAGCACGCCGACCAAATGGTCCGCGGCACGGTCGTATTGCCCAATGGCCTCGGCAAGAAAAAGAAAGTTCTCGTCATCGCAAGCGGAGATAAAGTGCGTGAGGCCGAAGCGGCCGGCGCTGATTTCTTCGGTGGCGACGAGATGATTGAAAAGATCATCAAAGAGAACTGGCTGGACTACGACGCGGTTATCGCAACCCCCGACATGATGCGCTCTATGGCGCGTCTCGGTAAGGTTCTCGGACCGCGCGGTCTTATGCCGAACCCGAAAACGGGGACGGTCACCACGGACGTAACGACTGCCATCAATGAAGTGAAGGCCGGTAAAGTGGAGTTCCGCGTCGATAAGACCGGTGTTGTCCACGCTCCGGTTGGCAAGGTGGAGTTTGAAACCGCCAAGCTGATCGAGAACGCCGAGAGCCTGATCATGGCAGTGTTACGCGCCAAACCCGCAGCCGCCAAAGGCAAGTACGTCAAGAGCGCGACGCTGTGCTCGACGATGGGACCCGGAATCTCGCTCGACCTTTCTGACGTCAGCGTGAAGATGGCGGGATAAGGAACAGCACCCATGAAGAACAAAGTCGATAAACAAAAAGATTTCGAGGCCATCAAAAAGGCACTCGAGGAATCGCCGAATGTCTTCGTCGCCGGCTTTGACAAGCTGACGGTTGCCCAGGATTACGCGCTCCGTAAGACGGTACGCGCTGTGGGCGGGCGTTACAAGGTGGTCAAGAACTCGCTGGCCGAGAAGGCAAGCGCGGGAATGGCCGTAGCCGGAGCGCTGACGGGCCTTAAGGGAATGAATTCGATTGCATACACAAGCGGAGACCCAGTCGCGCTTGCCAAAGCTCTCGTAGGATACGCCAAGACCAACCCGACCTTTACCTTCAAGGCCGGATTTGTGGAAGGGCGGGTCGTTGAAGTTCAATCGATCAACGATCTGGCCAGTTTGCCTTCGAAGGAAGAGGTATTTGCAAAGTTGCTCTATCTCATCAACGCACCGGCACAGCGTTTGGTCACCGCCATCAATGGCACCGGCCGGAACCTTGCCGTGGTCATCGACCAGGGCGTCAAAGAAAACAAGTTCAATCAGTAATTAGTTCAATAGAAAACGGAGTAGACGAAAATGGCTGACATCAACGCAATCTCGGAACAAATCCAGGGCCTCACCCTTCTTGAGGCTTCTCAACTCGTGAAGATCCTCGAAGAAAAGCTGGGCGTATCGGCCGCTGCCGCCAGCGCGGCGCCTGCCGCCGCCGGAGCTGCCGCAGCCGCACCGGTAGCGGAAGAGAAGACGGAATTTACCGTCGTTCTCACCGCCGCCGGAGCCAACAAGATCAACGTCATCAAGGTTGTGCGCGAAATCACCGCGCTCGGCCTGAAGGAAGCCAAAGATCTTGTCGACGGCGCCCCCAAGACTGTCAAAGAAGGCATCACCAAGGACGAAGCTGCCGCGATGCAGAAGAAGTTCGTGGATGCCGGCGCGACTGTCGAAGTTAAGTAGTTCTTCGAAGTTAGGCTAGTTCCAACGTTCGTTAAAAAGCCCGGCTGCGGCGGTCTCCAAGACCACCGCGCCGGGCTTTACTTTTAGGGCGGCCCAATCGCCTAAGCGGGGCATGGCGTATTCGCCGCGCAGTTCGCGCTCATCCGACGTCATCCCGGAATTCAGCACGATGTAGCGGCCTTTGCCCAAGGGGCTCGGATAGATGAGCGCGGGCAGGTGATCCTGCGCCGAGTAAGTGGTGCCACCAAGCTTCAGGCTCTCGCGCGACCAGCCTAGCGGGAGTTTGGAGGCCAGCTTGGCGATCCAGCGATTGCTGCCGGGGTCTCCGAAAAGGACGACGTTGAAGTTGGCGAAGTCGGCTTCGGTGAGGTCTTTGTCGTCCTTGATACGCGGGTGCGCGCGAAGTTGCTTTGCGTAGACCTTGGTGAAGGCGTCGAGCGTGGCGATGGCGGCATTGTTAACGGCGGCATTCCAAGGGGTGCCAGTGGGGCGGACGAGGAGAAAGGCGTCCATGAAGGCGTCATCGATGGGGCCTTGGAGGCCATGCTCTTTGTGCAGGCCGGTAGGCTTGGCGGCAAGCTTCCAGCGGCCGGCGGTTTTCTCGAGGGTAATCTCGGCGGCGGGCTTGAGCGATAGCGTTTGGCCGTCGATGTTGAGCGCTTGGACTTTGTCCATCTCTCGCAGGGTGAGGCGGGCAAGGTTGGTGGTCGTGATGGCGTAGCGGGTGGAATTGGCGCTGCGCGTCGCGTCGATTTCGGCGCGCAAGTAATGCTTGTCAAGCCAATCGAATGTTACCCAATGAGAACGGTTGTAGCGTGTGGTCCAACTTACAAAGCGGAGGTGATCGGGACTGACGACGCCGCGATCGCCGTATTTCTTAAGGAAAGTGTCGAGCTTTTCGCGCACTTCTTTGCTGGTGGCGTGGCCAGTTTGTTTGGAGATGTGGAAGGTGGCCTCGGTGCCGCGGGCGGTGAGTTCGTAGGGGTCGCCGACACTCTCGTAGCCTTCGCGCCCAAGTTGTTGGCGGACGAGCATCGAGCTTTCGAGCTGACCTCGATTCTTGACGCCGGGCGGGGTGCTTGGGGGGATCGAGTTGGTGCCGGTTTCGAGCTCTCCGCCGTGGCCGGCGAGGGGGAAGTTGTAAGCGTTCAGCGACCAATCGAGAATGTTCTCGTAGATGTTGAGGGGCAGGCGCTGGTAGTCGGGGAAGCCGGGCATTTGCGATCGGAAGGGCCAGGTGCCGGCACCGATTTCGGCAGCGGCGAAGAACCCAGGATGGTGCAGAGCAATGTGCCAGGCACCGCACCCGCCCATCGAGAAGCCTCGCAGGATAATACGCTTGGAGTCGATTTTGTAGCGGCGTTGGACGTCGGCCATCGCCTCAAAGACGTCGCGCTCCCCGGCCCAATGCCAGGCGACGCCGTTCCAGCGCCCGTATAGATCGAGCTGGATTGGGCCTTCGTCCGGAGGACTCGCCGGGCCGGGACCGACGCGGAGTTCGCGATCGATGAAACTCCATTCGGGGTTGCGGGCGTCACGGCCGTGCAGCCAGACGTAGAGCTTTACGGGCTTGGAATGATCGTAGGAAGCGGGAATGCGGAGCCCGTAGGGCTGCACCTCGCCGTCGAGAGCGGAGCGATAGCCGTGGATGCGCCGACCGGCGGAATGCATCCAGGGGGCGTCGCCGGCCAGCAGCGCTGTGCCATGCGAGATGCCAAGATCAAGAACGGCCATGGCCTTAGGGATGTCGCCGGGGACGAAGTACTCGTCGGGGAATGCGAGCATCTGACGGGCGGTCTTTTGGAAAGCTTCGATGTCGAGGATGAAGTTGGCGTCGGTGCCCGGTTTGACTTTGAGATCGG
>JANXUM010000382.1 GCA_025356215.1 Bryobacter sp.
TTGCGCCAATCCCAGAGGGTATCGGGGCCGAGACCTTGCGCGGCCAGCAGTGAGGTGGCGGCAAGCCACAGAAGCAATCTACGCATTGTTCAATTATGCAATGTCAGTTGAGGCGGAGGCTGGCCGGGCCCGCGACGGAGACGAGGCACTCGCGCGGGAGCGCGACCAGGAATGTGCCAGCACGACAATCACAAGAAGGCTAAGCGAGAGTGGCACCGCTGATGTCCAGCCCTTCGAGAAGCTTAAGCACGGCATCGAGAGGAAGGTCCATGTCGACTTTGACTTTGTCTCCGTCCTGATAGTAGTGGAGCGCGTCGAGGATGGCGAGCATGTCTTTCTGGGCGGGCTTGAGCGTCATGCGAAAGAGGCCGGTCATGCCCTTGATGCCTTCAGCCAGCTTCTGGGCGTCGGCGGCGGATTGGCCGACGGCCTCAATGCGCAGGGCGGCGGCGGTGCGCAGATCAAAATAACCGGTTGCAGTTTTAAGGGTCAGAGGCAGGCTGCGGACGCCGCCGATGCCCGCCTCGGGGATTGAGGGCTTTGTCGAGACGGCGTAGAGGTAAGCTTCGGGCGGCAGCGCGGTGGCCATATCGAGGAGGTCCTGAGGGACGGCATGTTTGAGAGCTTGGCCGTCGATGATGGCGCGCAGGGCGGAGGCGCGGCCGGCGGCGACGACGCTTTCGTTGAAGAAAGTTGCGGCGAATTCTTCCTGGCCGATGAGCGTGTGAGTCTTGTAGGGAAACTTCTGCGCGCCTTCGATTTTGAGCTGCGGTTCGATACCGGAATTATTGGGACCGCCGTCAACAAACTTGCCACGAATCAGAGCGGCGCGGTGTTTGCCGCCGAGGCAGTAGACGACTTCGTGGACAGCTTTGGCGACATCGAGGCCGGTTCGTTTGGCCAAGCCGTCGAGCATGGGGGAGAGCTTGGACCAAGCGGGAATCTTGCGCAGATTGTCGACACGGACGCCAATGAGTGTCGTTGTACCAGCGGGAATCAACGGTGCCAGCGCGGGATCGACACGTTGGTGGGTGGCTTCGCGCTTGCAAGCGGCCAAGCCAAGCGCAGCCAGCAGGGCGGCGCGCCTTGATAGAATCGCGGGCGTACCATGCGCATCGACTCTCATCAGCATTATTGGAACCCCGATCTCATTACATATCCCTGGATGCCGCCCGGCCCGGGCCCGCTGCGAAGAAATTTCCTGCCGCAGGACCTGGAGCCGGTGCTCACACAGAACTCCTTTGATGGTAGCGTTGTCGTGCAGGCGGCCCAGGTGCCGGAGGAGGCGACGTGGTTGCTGAGCTTGGCGGCAAAGCACAAGTCGATCCTGGGAGTGGTTGCGTGGGCGGATTTAAAGGACCCGAATCTGGGCCGGACGCTGGATCAGTTGCAAAAGAATCCAAAGTTTGTCGGTGTGCGACATATCGTGCATGACGAACCGGATGTGCGGTGGATCCTGCAGCCCGATGTGATCCGCGGCTTGAAAGAGCTTGAGTCGCGCAAGGTTCCTTACGACCTGCTGGTGAAGCCGCCGCATTTGGCCTACGTGCCGGGCCTACTGGAGAAAGTGCCGGACCTGCCGATGGTGGTGGACCATATTGCCAAGCCTTATATCAAGGAGGGAATCTTTGAGGGTTGGGCGCAGGATATGGAGCGGATTGCCAAGCACCCGAAGCTGTATTGCAAAGTATCGGGGATGATTACGGAGGCGGACCCGGCGAATTGGAAGGCGGAGCAATTGACGCCGTATGTGGCGCATGTGTTGAAGGTGTTTGGGTTTGAGCGGCTGATGTTCGGTTCGGATTGGCCGGTGTGTACGCTGGCTGGGACTTGGAAGCAGGTGTTGGCGGCGTTTACGCAGGCGCTGGGGGCGCAGGATGCTGACGAGCGGGCGAAGATCATGGGCTCAAACGCTACGCGCTTCTATGGGTTGAAGTTATAATTGGCGGCGAGGTATCTAGAAAACTTATGAAAAACTTGCTTCTCGTTGGAATCGCCGTTGCCGTGGCCGCAACCGCTCAGACCATGCCCGATATGAAGGAAAACCCGATCTCCGCCACTGGCGCGCGCCAGTACGCCTCGATCGCCGGTAACATCACGAAATCGATCGACAAAATGCCGGCCGATAAGTTTGGCTATCGCGCCACGGACGACACGCGCACATTTGCGCAGTTTGTCGGTCACATCGCGAACGCGAACTACATGTACTGCGGCCTGGTGACCGGCGGGAAGGGCCCCGACAATTTCGAGAAGAACGCATCGACCAAGGAAGCGCTTGCTGCGGCATGGAAGGGCGCGAATGAAGAATGCACCAAGGCGTGGGCAACGATGACGGACAAGGGTCTTGCCGAGATGAAGACGGTTGGCACGAACCAAGTGCTGGTTGCCAATCGCATGTTCGGCAACATTTCGCACACCTACGAGCACTACGGCAATCTGGTGACGCTGTTCCGCTTGAACAAGATGGTTCCGCCGAGCACGGAAGCCGCGCAGTCCATGCAAAAGAAGTAGGAATGTCGCATTTTTCGACAATCACGCGGGGACAGTTTTTACTGTCCCCGTTTGCTTTTGCCTCAGCGGCGGCCAAGCCGAAGATTGTGTTCGTCTGCGGAGACCATGAGTATTCCGGCGAGAGCACGCTGCCGTTGTTCGGCGACGAGTTGAAGGCGCGTTACGGATTGCACTCGGTGACGATCAAGAGCGCGCCCGATCAGAATGGCGAGACGGATATCCCGGGGCTTGAGGCGTTGAAAGACGCGAGCCTGGCGGTGTTCTTTTTGCGGTGGCGGCGATTGCCGTCGGAACAGTTGGCGATGATTGATACCTACGTGCGCGCGGGCAAGGCGGTGATCGCGTTGCGGACAACGTCTCATGCGTTTAACTATCCGCCGGGGGATGAACGCGAGGCTTGGAACCGCTGGGCACCCGATGTGTTTGGAGCGCCGCCCGGGTGGAACGTTGAGGGGCACTCACACTATGGACATTTGTCGACGACGCGCGTGAGTTTGAATGACGGGGCGGTTGGGGACCCCATCTTGAAGGGCGTTGCTGGGGAGTTTATTGCGCCATCGTGGCTGTACAACGTCGTGCCGAAGTATCCGCCAGCGGACGCAAAGGTGCTGCTTTATGGCGACGCGATCAACCCGAACAAGCCGGCAGTGCGCAATCCCGTGGCTTGGACTTGGCGCAATCGCTATCGCGGCCGGGCCTTCTATACGTCGCTGGGGCACCCTGGGGATTTTGCGTTGGAGCCGTTTCAAAGGTTGCTTACGAATGCGGTGCTTTGGGCCTTGGACTCGAAGACGAAGAAGAATTGGGCCGGACGAATGAAGATCGACGTGCCGTATCGCGGCATGGTGAAGACTTAAACTTCGATGTTACGACGCTTTCGGCTGCGCGGCGAGGATGCGGTGCGCGGCTCCCTTGTGTTGACGCGGCGGGACAGCGCCGCCAGCCCCGATTTGTGGCCTGTCAATGCGTACGGAGTGGCGGACACGACGGCGATTTGCCCGTCGCAGCCATTGGTGCAGGAGTTAGTGATCGAGGAGTGCCGGCGGGCTGCGGCAAGTTACTCATGGGCAAGCTTGGAGTTAGTCGCGCTCGGGTTCGCCGGGCCGCGTGGGGATTTCTTCGAGTCGATCTGCTTTTGCTCGGCGTGCCGCTATGGCTACGGGGCGGTGGACGGAATTCTTGAGACGGTGGCGCGGGAGCGCGTCGAACACCCGTCGCTCAACACGATGCTGCTGTGGCGGCGCAGCGTACAGTATGGCTTGCTGCAACAGATCCGGGAGGCCGTAGGGGTGCCGCTGTGGTTGCGGACGGCGGCGAGTTTGAGATACACCGGCGACATGAGCAGCTTGACCTTTGAGGAGGCGCGGGGGCTGGTGGACGCTTGCACCGTAAGTGGCGGGGATGTGGAACGGTTGGCCGCACTTCCCCGCCCCATGCCGATCTATGGTGTGGGTATGCCGGAACATGAAATGTTTGCGGGGCACATCGTGGCTGAAGCAGAGTAGAATTTACGGTGTGAATCAGAGCCGTCGAAGTTTAATTGCCATTGGTGCCGGGTTACTTGGCGCGTCGTGCGAAAAGCCGAAAGCGCCGTCAGAGACCGGCGGCACGATGCGGGCCTACGGGGAAAGGGCACCGGCGGAGAAGATCGTGCGTACCGTCCGCGAGGCCACGGCGTCGGCGGGAAGCGGATCCAGTCGTACGCCGTTGCAAGATCTGTACGGCACGATCACGCCATCATCGCTGCACTTTGAGAGGCATCATTCCGGCGTACCGGCACTGGACAGCTCCACCCATGAGGTGACCGTGCACGGGTTGGTGGAACGACCGTTGGTGTTTTCAATGGAGGCACTGCGGCGATTTCCGTCGGTGTCGAGAACGCATTTTCTGGAATGCGCGGGCAATGGTGCCGGAGAGCAACAGGGCAACCCGGCACCGGATCTTCAACGCAGTCATGGGTTGTTGAGTTGCACCGAGTGGACGGGAGTTCCGCTGAAGCTGGTGTTGGCTGAAGCTGGCTTGAAGCCGGAGGCGAAATGGATGATCGCCGAAGGAGCGGACGCGGCGCGGATGGCTCGCAGCATCCCGATCGCCAAGGCGCTGGACGACGCGCTGTTGGCTTATGGGCAGAACGGCGAGGCGCTGCGGCCGGAGCAGGGTTACCCCGTGCGTTTGCTATTGCCGGGATGGGAAGGCAACGTAAACGTCAAGTGGCTGCACCGATTATTATTGGCGGCGGAGCCTGCATGGTCGGCCAAGGAGACTGGGAGTTACACCGATTTGATGGCGGATGGAAAATCGCAGATTTTCACTTTTGAGATGGAAGCGCGGTCGGTGATTACTTTTCCTTCGGGCGGGCAGAAAATGGGCGGGGGCGCGGGGGCATATGAGGTTAGCGGGCTGGCTTGGTCGGGCCGGGGTAAGATCGAGTCCGTCGAGGTGTCCACAGACGGTGGGCGCACATGGGCTAAGGCGGAATTACAAGCGCCGGTGCTGTCGAAATCATTGACGCGCTTTCGGCATGCCTGGCAGTGGGACGGCAAAGAAGCGTGGATCCAATCGCGCTGCGTGGACGAGACGGGCTACTTACAGCCGACGCGTGAGGAGTTAGTGGGGGCGAGAGGATTGAACAGCGTCTATCACTATCATGCGATCAAGGCTTGGCGAGTGGCCGCGGACGGGAGCGTGAACCATGTTTAGATTTGCGATTATTTTCGCTGCGGTGCTTTGTGCTCAGGATAAGCCCTCGGGCATTGGCAAGCCCGCCAATGCCGAGAAGCTTCGAGCGCTCGACATCACTGTGTTTCCCGATGGCAAGGGTCTTCCCGCCGGGCGCGGGACAGCGGTTGCTGGAAAGCTTGTTTACAAGGAGAAGTGCGCGGTTTGCCATGGCGATCATGGCGAGGGGCGGGAAAAACAGTATGGGGCGCTGAAGGGCGGGATGGGGTCGCTGGCGACCGCTAAGCCCATGAAGACGGTGGGGAGTTATTGGCCCTACGCAACGACGGTCTGGGATTACATTCATCGAGCGATGCCGTACGAGCATCCGCGCTCTCTTAGCAGCGACGAAGTGTATGCGGTGACGGCATTCGTACTGAACATCAACGGGATTATTCCGGAGACGCTTGAGCTGAACGAAAGGACGCTACCGAAAGTGGAGATGCCGAACCGGAATGGCTTTGTGCCAGACGCGCGGCCGGACATACGGTCTAAGCGCTAGGCTTTTTTGCGAGCTTTGGGATCGTCAATTTTGACACCGTCGCGGAGCTTGAAGTCGTTGGCGGTCAGGCCCGTGTTGATGCGTACTTCTTCGGAGTAGATCTCAAGGTTGCGCTCACCGTTGCGGCTGCGGGTGATCGCCCAGGGCCACATTACACCTTGGGTTTCGCGATATTTCGAATAGCGCCAATCTTGCTCGTCCCAGCCTTTGTCCTTGAGGTTCTGGCGCTTGAAGTAACCGCGTACGGGTAACTTGGTGGTGGCGTTGAGATAAATGGCGATCTCTCGATTGTCGGAGTCAGTGACATCGACAATTTCCACGGGCTGGTTATCGAAGACCTCCAGGCCGCGGCGCTCGAAGATCATGCCGGGCTCCTTTGTGCGGCAACGGAGAATGTACATCGGGTTGCGGATTACGCCCTCCTGCCATTGCTGGACGAGGTCTTCCTGCATGGGTTTGGCACCCTTGAAGCTGACGTCCCAGCCCTTGCCGTTGCCGTCGAAGATGACGTAGAAATCTTCCTTCTTGCCGAAAACTTGTTTATCGCGCTGCTTGATGCCGGTGGCGGAGTCTTCGTAGAAGGTTTCGAACTTGGCGAGCGAAAGTCCGCTGAGACGGTCGCGATAGTAACTGTAGGCGCGCCCGGATTCAACACGGTCGCGCATGCCGAGGAATTTGGGTCCGCCGAGGCTGGCGATGGCTTCGTCGATCAGCTTACGGCCCTTCTCTTGAATGGTCTGCGCCCGCACGATGGCGGGCGCGAGAGCGGCAATGAAGAGCCTACGTTGCATCAGTTCTTGGCGCCCATGGTTGTGGCGCTGAGGCCGGTGTTGAGTTTCATGTCTGTCACTGTTTGCGTTGAGACTTGGCCGCCCTGAGTGATCTTCAATTGCATTGGGATGAGGATGCCGCCTACGGCCTTGAAATCCCCGTAGGCCATTTCCGCCCCGATGCCGCCCTCGGTGAACGATACCTTGGCGGGCAGCATGGACTTTGAGTCGTAGAAGAAGCGCATAGCGGTTGCATCGCCGTCCTTGATCTCGAGTTCGCCTTCCTTAACCAGGTTGACGGTGCGACCGGGCATTTCGTTGCTTTGGAGAAGGGCGAAATAATCCCGCTGGAGTTGGCCTTTGACTTGCGCGGCAAAGGGGCCAACGAGAGGTTGTTCACCCTGCGGGGTCTTGAGGAAGCCCTTTTCGCCATCGAAAAAGGCGACGATCTTGCCGAAGGGGAATTCGCTGTCCTGCCGGAAGACCATCGGCTTGAGCCACTGATTGACCTGCTTGACGCTGACCTTGTTGCCGCCCATGTTGAGCTCACTGGTGAGGGACTGGGTGTAATCATTGACGGCGGCGATTTTGGCCTTACCGCCAACAGCGGCGGCGATCTTATCGAGCG
>JANXUM010000237.1 GCA_025356215.1 Bryobacter sp.
CATCGCCGACCAACTGCGCGGTGGAGTTCCGCTTGAGCGCAGCGGCGACTTAGCCACCGCCGTGGCGAGCGCTTCCAGCCAGGCCAAACCCGGCGATACAATTCTGCTCGCCCCAGCTTGCGCCAGTTACGATCAGTTTCAAAGTTACGAACACCGCGGCGAAGAGTTTCGCCGCTTGGTTGAGGAGTTATGAAAAGTTATGGCGCGTAAGTTAACCGACTGGACCCTCTTTTTTACCGTATTAATCATGACCTGTTTCGGCCTGATCATGGTTTACAGTGCCACGTCGGCCTCTGCCGCCATGCGCGACGGCAACATGGAGGCGGCGCTGCTCCGCCAGTTGGGCGCGGCGGTCATTTCTTTCTTCATGCTAATGTATCTCAAGCGGCAAAACTATTTGCTGCTCAAAGACCCGCTTTGGGCCTTTATTCCGCTTGGTTTGGTCATGGCTTCGCTCCCGATTGCTTACTTCATGGATGGCAGGACACATCGCTGGATCCGATTTTCTTTCATCCAGTTACAGCCCTCCGAGTTTGCCAAGCCTGCGCTCATCATCTTTGTCGCCTACTTCCTCACGCGCCGCCTTCCGGCAATCAACAGTAAGTACACCTTAATGCCAGCCGCGTTGACGCTGGCGGTTCTATCCGGCGTGGTACTGGTATCGGACCTCGGCACCTCGATTGCCCTCATTGTCCCCGTGATCGCGCTCTTCTACGTCGCTGGCATCCGTAAACGTTATCTCGCCGCCGCTGCCGCTATTGCCTGTCTGGTGATGGTCGTCAGCGTTGTCTCTAAGCCCTACCGGCTGGCTCGCGTCATCGAGTTTTTCGATCCAGACTATAACTACCTTTCGAGGATCGATAAGGCTGGCTATATTCGCGGCTACGTCGCCAATTCGACATCGACGACGGACCCCGGCTACCAGATCAAACAGGCCAAAATTGCCGTCGGCTCAGGCGGAGCTTTGGGCCTGGGAATCATGGGCGGTCGTCAGAAATTCTCGTTCCTGCCAGAGGCCCACACCGATTGCATTTATGCCGTCGTCGGTGAGGAGCTTGGGCTGTGGGGGGCCTCGGCCTTACTGGCTGGTTACTTCATCGTCTTCTGGCGAGGCTTCCGCCTATTTTGGCTGGCCAGGGAAGATTTTGGCCGCTTTCTGGCCCTCGGCATCAGCCTCTCGTTTCTGGTGCAGGCCCTGATTAATATCAGTGTCGTGCTGGGCATGGGTCCGGCGAAAGGAATTCCTCTGCCCCTCATTAGCTATGGCGGCAGTTCTTTGATGAGCACACTCATCTCGCTGGGAATCCTGATGAGTGTGAGCGAGGATGCCCAATGGCTGGAAAGCGCTTCCTAATGGCGGGTGGTGGTACGGGCGGACACGTAATGCCGCTGCTGGCGGTGTCGGATTGCCTGCGCCAGCGCGGTCACGCGCCTTACTTCATCGGCACTCGAAATGGCTTTGAGGCTAAGCTGGTTCCGCAACACGGCTACCCGCTGGAGTTCATTGACATCGGCGGCTTTCAGGGTGCCGGCCTCTCTCGAAAATTAAAGACTGCACTCCAGTTGCCAGCTAGCGTTAGCCGATGTTTCTCCTCCATCGGCACAAATCGCCCTGCCGCCTGCTTCAGCCTGGGCGGATACGTTGCCGCTCCGCCGATGGCCGCCAGCTTTCTGCGCGGCTTGCCGGTCGCTCTGATGGAACCCAATGCGATGCCCGGGTTGGTCAACCGGATTGCCGGCCGCTTCGCCCGCAAGGCGTTGCTTTCGTTTTACGAGGCGGCAAAGTGTTTTCCCCAAAACTCTGTCGAATTCACCGGCCTACCCGTCCGCGATGCGTTCTTTAACATTCAGCCGAAGCCGCGTGAAGAATGGCTCACGGTCGTTGTGACGGGCGGTAGTCAGGGTTCGCAAACACTCAACCGGGGTCTTCGTGAGCTTTGGCCATTGCTTCAAGACAGCCAGCTCCAGATTCGAATCATTCACCAGTGCGGCACAAGGGAAGAAGCGGCGCTAAAAGGTCTGTTCTCCGCGACCGGTCTTCCCGGCGAGGTGAAGGCGTTTATTGACGACATGCCCGCCGCTTTTGCCGCGGCGGATCTGGTGGTCTGCCGAGCCGGTGCGGGCACGGTTGGCGAGCTTGCCGCCTCGGGCCGTCCCGCGCTGCTGGTGCCTTTCCCTTTTGCCGCTGACGACCATCAAACTAAAAATGCCCAAGCGGCGGTGAGGGCCGGCGCGAGCTTGATGCTGCGTGATTTTGAATTCACTGGGATCCGATTGTTGGAGATTCTCAACGCCCTCTCAAGCGATCGGGATCGCCTCGAGACCATGGCGGCCCATGCCCGGGCCTTGCAAAGTCCCGGTGCCGCGGCGCGGGCCGCCGACATTCTTGAAGAAATCGCGCTAAAACAATAATGAGCAGAAATGTTTTTTCGTAAGCAGCATTTCCACTTTGTGGGCATCGGAGGCATCGGCATGAGCGGCATCGCCGATGTCTTGCTGACGCTCGGCCACAAGGTCTCCGGCTCCGACCTCAAGTCCACTCCGATCACCATGCGTCTTGCCGATCGCGGCGCGCGAATTTTCTTCGGCCACGCCGCCGACAACATAGATCCCGAAGTTACGGCACTCGTGGTGACCTCCGCCGTCGATGAGCGTAACGCCGAAATCCAGGAGGCCCGCCGCCGTAAGATTCCGGTGATCCCGCGTGGTGAACTACTGGCCGAATTGATGCGCCTCAAGTACGGCGTCGCCATCGGCGGCAGTCACGGCAAGACCACCACCACTTCGATGACCGCGACGATTCTAGCTGCCGGCGGTCTCGATCCGACGGTCGTCGTCGGCGGACGCGTCAGCACGATGGGTGGCAACAATGCCCGCGTCGGGCAGAGTGACTTGCTGGTGGTGGAAAGCGACGAGAGCGATGGTAGCTTCCTCAAACTGGCGCCCATCATTGCCGTGGTGACCAATATCGATCGCGAGCATCTCGATTATTACAAGACCTTCGAACGTGTTCTTGAATGCTTCAGGGAATTCGTCAACAAGGTCCCGTTTTACGGGGTTGCCATCCTGTGTATAGACGACGAGAACGTCCGCCGCGTCCTGCCGGACGTGCGTCGTCGCGTGGTCACCTACGGCACAACGCCGCAAGCCGACCTTGTCATTCGCAATCTTGAACCGTCTCCAACTGGGACCTCCTTCGAACTCGAATGGCGCGGTGTGGGCCTTGGACGCTTTGATCTGCAAGTGCCCGGCGTTCACAACGTTTTGAATGCCACAGCAGCCGTGGCCGTGTGTCTGGAACTCGGTCTGGCGGTCGACAAGATTGTCTCTGGCCTGGCGGCTTTCGCCGGCGTGGACCGCCGCTTTCAGGTCAAAGGCGAAGCCGCTGGAGTCACCGTCATCGACGACTATGGCCATCATCCGACCGAAGTGCGGGCCACTCTCAGCGCCGCGCGCCAGCGCCAATTCTCCAAGATCCACGTCCTCTTCCAGCCCCATCGCTATACACGGACACAGATCTTGATGGATGAGTTTGCGGGTAGCTTCTTCGATGCCGACTCCGTGACGGTTCTCGATATTTATGCGGCTAGCGAAGCGCCGATCGAAGGCGTCGACAGCCTTGCTCTGATCGAAAGAATGCGTGGCCATGGCCAGCGGGACGTCGCTTACGCCGCTGGGCTGGAAGAAGCGTCCAAGCTGCTGGCGGCCAAGGCCAAAGCGGGCGAAATGATCCTGACCCTCGGGGCCGGCAGCGTGTCTCAAGCCGGCGAAATGATATTGGCGGAGTTGAACCATGGCATCCGATAAAAAGAAAAGCACCGGCGCTCCTCCTCTCGATTTCGCGAAGATCCTGAGCCGCACGGTCATCGCCTGTGGCCTGATCGTGTTGATTGGAGGCGGCGTGCTGCTCGAGGGCCAAGTTGAGCGCTACCTGATGCGCGATGGCCGTTTCTATCTCGAGCGTGCGCCCGAGTACGGCGACCCTCCACCCAACTTGCACATCGAAGGCCTGCGTTACACCCGGCGCGATATGGTGGCGAAGATATTTGAGGAGGACCTTGGGCGCAGCGTGTTCCTTCTGCCTCTGGATAGGCGGCGCGCTGAACTCCTTGCCAACAGCTGGGTCAAAGAGGCGACCGTTTCGCGGCTTTGGCCCAATCGCATCGACGTCCGCGTTGTCGAGAGAAAGCCGGTCGCTTTCGTAAAGCAGCAAGGTGGGGCCGATACCACTGTCATCGATGGCGATGGCGTTCTGATGGATGCCCCGCCCGCCGCCTCGTTCAGCTTGCCCGTAGTCGCCGGCGTTGGCCCGGATGTGGCCGACGAGGTGCGCCGATTCCGTATGCACCGCGTTGAGCGCCTGATCCGCGACCTTGGAGATCGAGTCAAGGCCATCGGAGAGATTGACGCCTCGGACGCGGAAAACCTGCGTGTCGTGCAACCCTTCCGAGGGCGCGCGGTGACCTTGATTCTTGGCAATCGCAACTTCCAGATGCGGTACAACAACTTCTTGTCGATGTCGGATCAATTGCTTGAGAAGCTACCGAACGCCGTCACTTTCGACCTGCGGCTTGAAGAGCAAGTCACCGCCGCCGAAGAGCAGAAGATTGGGAGGAAACATGGCGAGTAAACCGGCTTACGCCGTTGGTCTGGACGTCGGAAGCGCCTGGACCCGATGCGTCATTTGTGAGGCCGTCGACGATGGCCTGGAATTTCGTGGACACGGTCTCTTCGAATCGAAAGGCTGGCTCAAAGGCCGCGTCGCGGACCAGAAGGCGATTACCGAGAGCATTCGTTGGGCCGTACAAATGGCGGAGTGCCAGGCGCTGGTGTCCGTCGGCGGCGTTGTAGCCGGTCTGGGCGGAGGCGGCATCGATGGGATGACGTCACGTGGCGTCTACGAGTTCGGCCGCCCGCGCCAGGTCGATGGCGGCGACATGAGCTATGTGATCAAGCAGGGTGCCGAGGTCAAGCTGGAGCACGACCGCATGATCCTCCAAGTTTGCCCGCAAGACTTTGTGCTCGACGGCCGCGCAAACATCCGCAACCCCAAGGGGATGTCGGCGGCGCGCCTGGAGGCGCACATCCACCTGATCACCGCCAGCGAGCAGGAACACAACGTCATCCAGGGCGCGATCAACGAAGCGCACCTGGCGATGGACGAGTCGATCTTCGAGGCCGCTGCGGCGGCCTATTGCGCGACGAGTGAGTCCGAGCGAGAGCACGGCGTCGCGGTGATCGACATCGGAGCTCACTCAACCGAGGTTGTGCTTTATGAAGGAGAGGCGCTGGTTGGCAGCTTTGCGGTCGGCATCGGCGGCGACCATTTCACCAAGGACTTGGCTTACTATTTGACCAGCAGCCGCGAGGACGCGCAGTTGTTGAAGGAAGAGTTCGGCTGCGCGCTGTTGGGCATGATGAGCGGGCACACCTTGATTGAAGTGCCGGGCGATGAGAGCCGCGCGCCGCGCGAGATCTCGCGCTGGCAAATCGTCGAAATCTTGGAAGCCCGCGCCGAGCAGTTGTTTCAGGAGATCCGCAAGGAGATTGACGTGTTGGGTATGGACGGTAACCTGCAGGAAGGCGTGGTGCTGACTGGCGGCGGGGCCAAGCTGCCGGGCATGCTGGACATTGCGGAGCGTGAGTTGAAGTGCCCGTCGCGCAATGGGTTGCCGGAGAACATCAACGGCTGGCCGGACGAGTTGTTGAGCCCCGATTGGACGACCGTAGCCGGCTTGGCGATGTACGCTGGCCGCCTGAAATTACGCCGTGACGGCAAGCGCAGGACGCCGCGGCTGCTAAATTTGGTTCTGCGCTAAGGAGACCGCGATGTTAAATCCGCTAATCAATGGAGCCGGGCTGAAGTTCTCGCTCGAAGACGACTTCTCGCTGAACACGAAGATCAAGGTGATCGGAGTGGGCGGCGGGGGCAGCAACGCGGTGGCGCGGATGATGGATTCCGGGCTCACCGGCGTCGAGTTCTATGTACTCAATACCGACAAGCAGGCGTTGCAGGCGTCCCCGGTACCCAACAAGCTCGCCATTGGCACAAAGATTACCAACGGCCTAGGGGCAGGCGCGGACCCAATGGTGGGCCGCAACGCGGCGCTGGAGGACACCGACAAGATCATCGAGATCCTTGAGGGTGCCGACATGGTGTTTGTCACAGCGGGCCTTGGCGGTGGCACTGGCACTGGCGCGGCACCGGTGGTGGCGGCGTTGGCTCGCGAGCTTAACGCGCTGACGGTCGCGGTGGTAACCAAGCCATTTGAGTTTGAAGGCCCGCGACGCAGGAAGAGCGGCGAGCGCGGTTTGTGCGAGTTGGCTAACGCCGTCGATACTGTGATCACGATCCCGAACGACCGCCTACTGTCGTTGGTACCCAAGGGCACGAGCTTCTTTGAGGCCTTTCGGATCGCCGACGACGTGCTGCGCCAGGCGGTGCAAGGCATCAGCGACATCATCACGACGCCGGGACTGATCAACCGGGACTTCTCCGACATCAAGAGCATCATGACGGGCATGGGCTACGCGATGATGGGCACGGCCTCGGCCACAGGGCCCAACGCGGCGCTGGAGGCTGCCGAGCAAGCGATCAGTTCGCCGCTGCTCGAAGAGGGCGGCGTGCGCGGGGCGCGCGGCATCCTGATCAACATTACGGGGTCAAGCCGCTTGGGCTTGCATGAAGTGAACGAGGCCTGCTCGCTGATCCGCAAGGCTGCCTCGTTTGAGGACGTGCAGATCAACTTCGGCGTTGTGATGAATGAGTCGATGGGCGAAGAGGTGAAGATCACCGTGATCGCGACCGGCTTTGAGCGCGAGACCTTGCCGCAGATCGAGCGGCGGGTGCGCCAGAACGACATGGCACCGATCGAGACGGTCCAGTACTCTCCTAGAGTCATGGCGGCCAGTGCCGGTGTGGCGGGCAATGCGTTTACGAGCTTCGATCCACCGATCGTTGAGCACGCCGCGCCCGAGGAATTCCACTATTCGCCTGAGCCGGTTGAGGAGGCCGCGCCCGCGCAGGAAGCGGCGGCGGTTGTCGAGGAAGACGACTTTGAGATGCCGGCCTTCTTGAAGCGCGAGCGTAGGCTCTTTCAGTAGTTAGGCGTCGACGTGGTCGAGGAAGTACTTGTCAATTGAAGCCTTGTACTGAGAGAGCTGCCCGTTGAGACCGCTCATCTCGTCGCGCGTCAGCGGCTGGAAAGCCCTGGCAGTGACTACGTTCTGCTCCAGATGTTCGATGGCGGGCATACCCACCACCACGGCACCTACGGGGAGTGAAAGCGAGTAACGGATCAGCTTCTCGGCCGGCGCTTTGCCTTTCAGCTTGTCCTGCGCGAAGATCTTCATTGCGGTGACGCCCATCTTTTTGCGGACGGCGACGGGTAGGGCCAGTGCCTCGAAGCTGTCCTTGGCGGGATCGCCGTCGTTCTGAGCCTGACCGATGCGGGCGGCGTTGAGGGCGAACTGGGTGACGTTGAAGTCGTGGCGCTCGAGGGCGGTGCGTAGCACCTTGGGGTCGGTGTGGCAGGTGATGCCGATGTTGCGGGCGACCTTTTGCTCGCGCATTTTGTACATGACCTGAAGGACGCCGTCTTTGGCCTCGATGGCGGCGAGGTCCTCTTCGGTGGTCAGCGAGTGGATGTGGAGGGAATCGAAGTGGTCGGTCTGGCAGCGCTTGAGCGAG
>JANXUM010000493.1 GCA_025356215.1 Bryobacter sp.
CGATCAAAATCAACATCACCAAGCCCATGCCCTTTTGCCCGTCATTGGAACCATGCGCAAAGCTTACGCCCGTGCAGGTGATAACAAGAATCGCGCGAATCCATAGGGGTGGCGGCTTGTCCTTATCCGGCGCCTTGTATAAGTCGGGGTTGGCGATCAGGACCTTGAAGGTCAGCAATAACAGCGCGGCTGCGCAAAAGCCAATCAGCGGCGACAGCAACAAACTTCCGAAAACTTCCTGAGCCTTACCCCAGTTGACACCCTCTCCAAACACTTCAGAGTTCATCACCGAGTGCGCCAAGCCAACGCCCAGAATCGAGCCGATCAGCGTATGCGAACTCGACGCCGGCAAGCCCAGATACCAGGTGCCGAGATTCCACAGAATCGCCGAGAGGAGAAGCGAAAACACCATGGCCATGCCCGCTGTGGAGCCGACGTTTAAGACCAGTTCCACGGGCAACAGCGCGACTACTCCAAACGCCACCGATCCCGAGGACAACAACACCCCGATCAAATTCCAGACACCAGACCAAACAACCGCCACCGTGGGCGGCAGAGTGTTCGTATAAATTACAGTGGCCACCGCGTTTGCAGTATCGTGAAAACCGTTCACCACCTCAAACGCCAACGCCAACCCCAACGCCAACAAAAATAAGACCGCCATTGAAGCGGCTACGGGTTCCCCAAATAATTCCACTTTAAGCTACCTCTGGCAGTACACCAGATCGGAGGGGTCCACGGCAATCGATTCATCAATTATTCATATAAGCGTTACAGGATCGGAACTTTGGATTGGCACACTCTGGATGTGCTTCGTTCTTTTCTTATTCTCATCCTGGCTGCGCTTTCGCTGAGCGCGCAATTCGATTCCGCCGCCGTCGTTGGCTCCGTTCGCGACGAGAAAGGCGGCTCCCTATCGGGGGCGAAGGTAGTTTTGCGCAACATCGACACCGGCCTGACGCAAAACGCTACGGCCGCCGAAAGTGGCGAGTTCATCTTCCCCAGCGTCCGGATCGGGATGTATAAAGTCACCGCCGAAATGCAGGGCTTCACCAGTGCCACCGCCGACAACGTCAGCGTCACGGTCAATGCCCGCCAACGCGTCGATCTTACGTTGCGCGTCGGCCAGGTGAGCGAGATGGTGAGCGTGGAGGCAACCACGCCGCTGCTGGAATCCGACAGTTCCTCCAAGGGCCAGGTCATCAGCGCCAAGCAAGTGGTTGAGCTTCCGCTGCAGGGCCGCAACTACGCCAACCTCGCGCTGCTGGCGCCCGGCGTGCGCCAGTCCCAAGCGGGCAATTCCGGCAGCATCACCACCCGCCGTGAAGGTGCCTACAACGTCAACGGCCTGCGCAGTGTCTGGAACAATTTTCTGCTTGACGGCGTTGACAATAACTTCTACGGCACCACAAACCAGGGCTACTCAAACCAGTCGATCCAGCCCTCTCCCGATTCCGTCGCCGAGTTCCGCTTGATCGTGAACGCATACTCTGCGGAGTTTGGCCGCACCGGCGGCGCGGTGATGAACGTCGCCTCCAAGTCCGGTACCAACGCCTTCCACGGCAGCGCCTGGGAGTTTCTGCAGAACGAGAAGTTGAACGCCACCGGCTTCTTCAAGCCCGCCCTCAACACCAAGCCGATCAATAAGCGCAACCAATTCGGCTTCACTTTCGGCGGCCCCATCAAGAAAGATCGCACATTCTTCTTCACCGACTACGAAGGCTCGCGTTACACCTACGCCCCGGTCGGCTTGGCCACCGTGCCCTCCACCGACATGCGCAACGGCATTCTCACCGCCGCCGTCACCGTGCCGTATACGTTCACCGATGACCAAGGCCGTTCCATCGCCGCGGGAACCGTCTTCGCCGCCGGCCAGCCCGTGCCGATGACAAAGTTTGCCCGCCAGGTTCTCAAGGATCTACCGCAGCCCAACCGCCCCGGCGGCGGCGCTTTCGGCATTGGCAGCAACTACAGCGGCTTCCAACTTCAGCGCCTCACCGATAACAAGGGCGCGGTCAAGGTCGATCACCAGATCAATAGCAAGCTCAACAGCTTTTTCCGCTTCACCCAGCGCAGCTACGATCTCTTCGGTCCGGGGCTGATCACCGGCCCGTCCGGCGGCAATGACATCGGCACGATCGCCATTTTCAATCAACAGGGCATCGGCGGCCTCACTTGGACAAAGTCCGCCACCGAAGTGATTGAATACCGCTTCGCCGTCACGCGAATCGGCGCCGACCGCCTCCCCGCCCTGGTCGGCGGGCCTTCGATGAAGGAGCTCTACGGCATCACCGGCCTGCCCGAGGGCGACAAGGTTCGCGGCGGCATTACGCCGCAGTCGGTTGCCGGCATCGGCTTCTCGACAATCGGTCGCCAGTCCACCAACCCGCAGAAGCAGTTTCCCACCACCATCAACTCGCGCTTGAATCTATCCAAGCTGATTGGCCGCCACAGTCTCAAGATGGGATATGAGGCGCTCTTTATCCGCATTCTTGTCGATGACACCAATCCGCTCTACGGCATCGACGCCTATGGCGGCAATTACTCCAAGTCGCCAAACGCCAGCGTCGGCAACCTGGCTGACTTTTATTTCGGCGCGCGCAGCAGCTATCAGCTTGCCACCCAGGTGGAGGCGCAAGCCCGCCAGCAGGCGCATTGGTTCTACGTGCAAGACGACTTCAAGGTCAACACCAAACTCACCTTGAATCTCGGCCTGCGCTATGAGCTCACAACGCCGAATTACGACGCTGGCAACAAACTGACGAATTACGATCCGGCGACTAAGAAACTGGTGACGGCCACCAGCGGCGGAAGCGAGAATCGCTCCTTGCAGCGCCAAACGTGGAACAACTTCGCGCCCCGTTTGGGTGCCGCCTACCAGCTCAATTCCAAGACCGTCCTGCGTGGCGGCTACGGCTTCGGTTGGAACTACTGGAACCGCATGGCCTCCGCCGAATACCTCAACACCAACGCGCCTTACGCAACTCGCTTCTCGGCCCCCAACAGCGCCGCCAACATCGGTAACCTCTGCGTGGGCAACACCTACGACAACTGCTTCCGCACCCGCGAGCAAGGCTACCCGATTAACCCGGTTTCGAACGTGATTCTGTACATGGCCAAAGACGTCCCGTGGGGCTACGTGCAGAACTGGCACTTCACCGTGCAGCGCACGCTGTTTAAGGACACGCTGCTCGACGTCGCCTATGTCGGTAATCGTGCCGACCACTTGCCCATGCTTGGCGATTTCAACCAGGCCCGCCCGATTACTCAAGATGAATTGAACCAAGGCCTGACGACTCTCGGCACGCTGCGCGCCCGCCGCCCCGATCTTGGCTTCAACAACATCACCGCCGTGCTGCCGCTTGGCTTCTCCAACTACCATTCCTTGCAGGCAAAGTTTGAGCATCGCGGCCGCATCGCCACCGTCCTGAATTCGTTCACCTACGCCAAGGCTATCGACAACGTCGGCCAGGTGCTCGAAGGCACAAATGGCACCGAGGCCTATCCACAGGACATCCGTAACCCGCGCAACGACAAGGGTCCGTCCGGTTTCGATCAGCGCTTTAACAATGTCACCAGCTTTGTCTTCGACGTCCCCGTCGGCAAGGGTCGCCGCTTTGGCAAGGACATGAACGGCATTCTCGATCTTGTGATTGGCGGCTGGCAGGCCAGTTCGATCAACACCATGCAGAAGGGCCAGGCGCTCAATCTGCGCTACCCCGACACCTCGGGCATTCTCTCCGACGGCCAGGCAACCTTCCTCGGCAACGTCGCCCTGCGCCCCAATGTTGTGAACGGCAGCATCGGAGTGCTGGCACCGGAAAGCGAGCGCAGTTACTTGAACTACTTCAACAAGGCAAACCTGGTGCGTCCGGCGGTGACCGCGCCCTTCGGCAATCTAGGTCGCAATGTGGCCTACGGGTTCCCGCTTTATGTGACAGACTTTGTGCTGGCCAAGAGCTTTCCGTTGCGCTTTATCAACGAGGGGGCGCGCTTGCAGTTCCGCAGCGAATTCTACAACTTGTTCAACAAGACGAACTTCG
>JANXUM010000594.1 GCA_025356215.1 Bryobacter sp.
CCAGTTGGCATTCCAAAATTGCATCAAATCAGCCAGAGTAGACCGCTCCGCTGTCTGCGTTCGAATCCCCTCCGCCGCGCTACCCCCATAGGCCCCCACCACCGCACCCGCGTTGGCCGCATTGCCGTCCGTATCGATAAAATCCCCGGCCTGAAAAGCGTAATTCACCGTCTGCAAATAATCCCTCTCGCCAAACCACACGCTCAGCGCCACCAGCGCCCCATTCCCCACGGCGTTGTTCGTAGCCGGATATTCAATCTGCCAGCGGGAATTCACAGTCTCTGCGATCTAGGCAAAACTTTGCCCCTGCTCCGATAGCGCAATCACCTGATCGATCGCCTGCCGGTAAGGTGAACTCGCGTCCAACAACCGCGCCAGCTTCCCGGCGAGATTCGGCAACCCCGGCGCTAACATGCCATAGACATCGGCGCTAAACTGTGGCCCGATCGAGAACCACTGCTCGTTGTACCGAGGGTGCCCCGTTTCAGTAGCCTTTACCCCCTGTTCCAGCAACAGCCGCGTCTGCTCGCTCGATCTCCCCGAGATCTGTCCATACCAGGCCGCCAGCACACGGTCCTGATACTCGGCCATGCTCATCGGCAATTCGGAGGCGCGTCCCATCAGGCACCCGGCTACGAAAATAGCAACCATCCTCATGCCCAGTATTCCTATCACGCTAAGCTATTGCCATGCGCTCTCGCTGGCCGGCTCTCCTGCTGATCCTCTCCGCGCTCGCCGCCTCTGGCTTCGCCGCCCGCCGGTGGGCGATGTACGAGTACGAGATGCAAGACGCCGTCGATGACCCCGCCGACTGGGCCGTCACCGGCGAGTTTTCCTTCGGCCGCCTCCGCTACCGCTCCAATCGCGAAGGCCGCGCCTACGCCCGCTGGGGCATCGATTGCAACAAAGGCGACCGCATCTTCCTGGCCAACCTCCGCCGCCTCACCCGCGTCAACACGCAGTCCATCGAGAACATCATCGACATCGAGAGCGACGACATTTTCGATTCCCCCTTCATGCTCGCCATCTCGCCCAACGACTGGCGCCTCACCCAACCCCAAGCCGACCGCCTCCGCAAATTCTTCGACCGCGGCGGCTTCATGATGGTCGACGACTTCCACGGCGAGCGCGACTGGGCCGGCTTCATGCGCGGCCTCCAAATGATCTACCCCGACGTCCAAATCGTCGAGCTCGGCGACAAGGAACCCATCTTTCATACCGTCTTCGATCTGGCTGACCGTGTCCAAGTCCCCGGCCAAAACGTCGTCCACGGCCCCGGCTATGAAAAGGACGGCGTCTTCCCTCACTGGCGCGGCGCGATCGACAAGAACGGTCGCATTTTTCTGGCGATCTGTTTCAATATGGATATCGGCGACGGATGGGAATTCGCCGACGATCCCGACTACCCCGAAAAGTTCTCCGCCCACGCCCTCCGTCTCGGTGTCAATTACGCGATTTACGCGATGACTCACTAACGCTCGTCTCGCCCACCCGTAACTCCGTCGCCAGCAAATGCCGGCAAGGCAACCGATCCCGATCCTTAAGCCTCTCCAACAAACAATTCACTCCTTGCCGCCCAATCTGATAACTCGGCTGCGCCACACAAGTAAGTCGCGGCCGAAACGAATCCAGGATCTCTAAGTAGTCAAAGGTCGCCACCAGTAAGTCCCTCGGCGCCTCAAGCCCAAGCTCCGCCATCGCCCGCAGAAACCCCAGCATCATCGGTATGTTCGCCACGAAGACAGCGTCGACACTCTTCTTCGGCAACTCCTCCATCCCGATCCGGTACCCCGATTCCTGCCGAAAATCCCCCTCCCACACCCAATCCGCATTCGCCGCCAACTTCGCCGCCTTCATCCCGCGGCGGTACCCCGCCAGCCGTTCCGCCGAAATGTACAACCGCGGTTCTCCGCCAAGATACCCAATCCTACGCGCCCCCTGCTCCGCCAAGTGCCGCACACAACTCTCCACGCCACCGGCGTTGTCCACTCCAACGCTGTCCACCTTAAGTTGGTCAGGCAACCGGTCCAGACACACCACCGACGTCCCCGCGCGAATCAACCTCTCCACATGACTATCGTCCCCACGCACCAGTGCGGGCACCAGCAACAAGCCGTCGATCCGTCGCGATCCCAGAATCTGGCAGACCTTGCGCTCTTTCTCTAAGTCGTCGTCCGTGTTGAAGATTGACAACATGTAGCCCCGCTCCGCCGCCGCGTCTTCCGCTCCCCGCACCATCAATGGAAAAAACGGATTCGTGATGTCGCTAATCACCATCGCCAGTGTATGCGTCTGATTCAGCTTCAGGCTCCGTGCCACTTGGCTCGGCTGGTAGTCCATTTCGCGCATCGCCGCGTGTACGCGTCCGGTCAACTCCTCGGACACCGTCGACAGCCCCGCCATCACGTTCGACACCGTTCCGACGCTCACTCCCGCGCGCGCCGCCACTTCTTTGATTGTCGCCATGCAGTCTTTCAATCCTAGCCGCTTCCTCGCCGCCGCCACGCATTCGCCTATCCTAATTTAAGGACATCCCGCATGCACCGTCTCACTGGCCGCATCTTTCTCAAACTCATCGCCGCCGTTCTCGGCGTCCTCATCACCTGTCTTGTCGCCGTGGACTTCATGGCTTCGAGAATCGCAGAAGACACCTACGTCGACACGCTCAAAACCGAGCTCACCCAGAAGTGCCGCATTCTCGCCCTCGACGAGGACATGCTCAAAGACCCCAAGCGCCTCTCAGACTTGGCCCGCGCCGCCGGGGGCCGCATCACGATCGTCGGTCGCGATGGCCAAGTCCTTGCCGAAACCGAACAACGTCCCGAGAAAATGGAGAACCACGCCAAGCGCCCCGAAATCGTCGAAGCCCTCCACGGCGCCGTCGGCTCCGACAAACGTCTTAGCGCTTCCATCGGCGCAAGATATCTATACGTAGCGGTCCCCTCGGGCGACGGTGCACTTCGCCTCGCCGTCCCGCTCAAAGAGGTTCAGACTCAGGTCGACATCATCCGGCATCACCTGCTTACCGCCACTGCCATCGCTTTCATCCCCTCTATCCTCCTCACCGCCTTCTTCGCCCGCTGGGTCTCGCGCAAGCTCGGTCACATCATCGAATATGCCGCCCAACTCGCCCAAGGCAATTTCCAGGCTCGCCTCAACGAAACCGGCAGCGACGAACTCGGCGTCTTGGGTAGCAAACTCAACGAGACGGGCGAAAAGCTCGAAGCCATGTTCGAACAACTCGAACGAGAACACTCCGAACTTGAAAAACTCGAACGCGTCCGCAAAGACTTCATCATCAACGTCTCCCACGAGCTACGCACTCCGCTCGCCTCCATTCAGGGCTACACCGAAACCCTACTCGACGGCGCCATCGACGACCCTGCCCACAACGTCAAGTTCCTCAAAATCATCTCCACCAACGCCGAACGCCTCGGTCGCCTCATCGCAGACCTCCTCACCCTCTCACGCATCGAACTTGGCATCACCAAGTTCCAATTCGCCGGTTACTATGTCGAAGGCCTCCTCCGCGATTGTCAGGAATCGATGATCCCCATCGCCGCCAAGAAACAAATTGACTTAGTCATTGAACCGGTTCCCCATGACACCGATGGCAAACGCCTCGAAGTCTTCTGCGATTCCGAAGCTGTCCACCAGGTACTCTCCAACCTTCTCGACAACGCGATCAAATACACTCCCATCGGCGGCCAGATCCGCCTGGAATCGCGCATCGTCTCCCACCCCGAATACAAAGTCTCCTTTGTCGAACTCGCCGTGCACGACACAGGCGCTGGCATCCCCAATGAAGACCTCACTCGCCTCTTTGAACGTTTCTACCGCGTCGACAAAGCCCGCAGTCGCGAACTTGGCGGCACCGGCCTCGGCCTCGCCATCGTCAAGCACATGGCCAAAGCCCATGGCGGCGAGGTAGGCGTCACCAGCGAAATCGGCCGCGGCAGCCGCTTCTGGTTCACCCTGCCCACCAGAGATATCGGCCTCGACGAAATCCAACTTGTCCAACCCGAACTAACCGCCTCCGCCAACTCCTAGTCTCACGGCAACAACTGGTAGCTCACAAACGCGATCCGCTTACCGTCCGGCGACCAAGACGGCACGTTCATCGTGCCCTGTCCTCCAAACAACTTAGCTAACACGGTCACCTTCCCGTCCGCCAGATTCATCATCCGGATCATCACTTCCTTGTTTGCCGGATGCCCCACCACATCCTTTTCAAAAGTAATAAACACAAAACGCTTCCCGTCCGGTGACAAGTGCGGAAACCAGTTATTGGCATCGTCAAAGGTCAACTGCTCTTGTCCGCTCCCGTCCGGCTTCATTCGCCAGATCTGCATCCGTCCCGTCCGCACCGAATTGAAGTAGATGTAAGTCCCGTCCGGCGAATACTCCGGCCCATCGTCCAGCCCCTCCGCTGTCGTCAGGCGCGTCTCCTCGCCGCCCTCAAACGGAATCGTATAGATGTCGAAGTTTCCATTCCGGTCCGCGCAGTAAGCCAGCGTCCTACCGTCCGGCGACCACCCATGCCAATAAGACGGAGCCAACTTAGTTACACGCCGCGCCGCCCCGCCCCCATAAGGGACAACATAAACTAACGACCGCTTCGGCTCCTGCGAAGAATCGCTCACGGCCAGCCACTTCCCATCGGGTGAGATCCCGTGATCGTTATTCAACCGTGTCGCGATCCCCGTATCGATCAACTCCGCCGCGCCCCCGGTTACCGGAATCTGATACAAGTGCCCGCCACCGTTATAGAGCAAAGACTTACCGTCAGGCGTCCAATTCGGAGCTTCAATGTGGCCGGTAACAACGCTCACCACGCGCCGATCGGTCGAGGCAACCGTCATCGTCTCCAGCGTACTGATCAGCTTCTGCTCCCCCTCAATGACGACATTCGAGAAGACTGCGGTCTCGAGGTTTTGATCATTATGCGAGCAAACGCCAAGGCCAAGATAGTAACTTCCTTCAAGCGCGACCTTCATCGCGCCCCCGGCCCGCGCCCCGTCCACCCACATCGACACATAAGCCCCGCGCTTCTCAATTCGTAAACGCCGAATCCCAGGACCGCTAACATTTGCCTGAATCTCATGCGTCGCCTCCCCTTTGGCATCGCGCACTTGTAGAGAGGTCAACCCATCGCCATGCGCCGCCGCGTCGCCATATGCCGAATCGGCATCCAGGCTCTGCCGCAGCATAAGCATCGCCTTGCGGTGCGCCTCCCCACCCGCGCCCTCAAAGCGAATATCGGCGGATAGCGCAACATCCCCCGTCGCCTTCTTCCAAACAAAGTGCATCGCGTCGGCCTTCGCCCAAACGTTTGCCCCGCCGCCAGAAACCCGGTAACTGCCGTTCTCATAAACAACCGCCCCGGCCTTGGCCGGAGCGCCCACATCGCCATTCCCGTCAAACACACCAACCGCGGCCGCAGTCAACAACAAAGCAAATGTCATGCCGACAGTCTATCGCTCACCAGTCCATCTGCGACACCCCGCCGCCCCCCCCTTGGGGACGGAGCCCTTGGAGATACCTCCTCCTAGAACAGCAATAGCCCCGTTGCAGGGCGACCAACGCACGCCAGATTCAGAAAGGGCCCCGACCGTTCCGACCACGGCCCTAGAA
>JANXUM010000595.1 GCA_025356215.1 Bryobacter sp.
CTAAGCCCGCAAACACTGCTTCGGGCGACTCAAAGTCCGATTCCAAGTCTGAGTCTAAGAGCGACTCGAAATCGGAATCGAAGAGCGAAACCAAGTCCGAGTCCAAGAGCGACTCCTCGAGCGCAGCTCCATCTGCCGCGCCCGCCGCTCCCGCCAAGAAAGACTAACTAGGGCTTTCGGTTCATCATCCAGTCGGCGCGTGTTTTGTAAGCCGCGTCGATGGCGATGACAAGCTGCCCGACCATCATTTCGTCTGAACTCTGCTCGCCGAAGCGCACTTCGGCGGCCGGGTCCGGGTTGAACTTGTTGTTAGGAGAGTTGTCGAACCAAGCCGTACACTCCACCTTCATGCCGGGCACCAGCTCGATGGGCTGAGCGAGGTCGTAATCCAACTGCCAATCGAAACGGTAGGGATTCACTTTGAGCAGTTCCTCCACGCGGCCGTCGGGATGGACCAGCCGGTACTCAAAGGCCTTGCCGCGCAAGTGCATGTGCGGGGACAGGCTAAGCAGGCGCGCGTTGTTGCGGATTGTGAAGCTGGCCTCCACCTTGTACGAGTCCGCGCCAGGCGGGATTACAAAGCCGGCATTCGCCGGAGCGACGATCGTGACGCGCTCGGTGACGGGTGCTTTGCTAAACACGATTCCGACCTTGGAGCGGTCCGTACCCGGGGTTCCGTTGGGAGTGTAGTGAATCTGCAAAACAAGGTCGCTCCCCGCGCGCAGCAGATAACCCTGGCCGGCTTTAAGCTGCGGTGGGCCGTCACCTGGGACGTAAGACGTAAGCACCTCGGAGCCGGCACCGCCGGTGTCGATGCTGACCTTCTGTTTCGGGCCTCGCTTGGGCTGAAAGTACTCACCTGGAGCGACGCTGCGCAGCCATCTGGATTCAGGATCGCGGACGAAGACGGCAAAGTGGTGAACGCGCGTGCGGTCTCCGGGCCGGGCCTCGGCAAATTGTACCCAGCGGTCTTCGGTAAGGTTCAACGGCAGCACGACGTATTGATATTCAACGCTGCCGGTGGCGGGAATTTCGAAAGGCTTGGGAGCTTCAAGGACAAGCTCGGGGGTGGGGATATTCCAGCCGCTGGTGAAAGTCTTGGGCGCGGGGGCGTCTTTGGCGCTGCCCTCCGGCGCCCCGGCTGAGTTCCATGCGGCGAGGGTGTCAATTTCGGCCGTGGTGAGACTGGGGTTGTTGGCGAGGGTATGGGAGCTACGCTCGGCGAACCAGGGTGGCATCTTTTTGGAGGAGGCGGCGGCTTGGATCGCCTTTGCGTAAGGCCGCGTTTGGGAATAGGTCAGCAGCGGCATGGGGCCGATCTCCCCGGGCCGATGGCAGCTTTGGCAGCGGGCCTGCAAGATTCGCAGCACATCCTTGTGAAAGGTGGGAGCGGAGGCGGCAAGGTTGGCGGCAAGAAGGAGGACGGGCGCAAGCATGTCTATGATGATAGCGATGATGGGCGCAAGGCCAAGGCGGCGGCGTGCTCAGCGCCCAACCGACGGCGAAGGAGACAGCCGCCGTGCCCGCCCCGCAATCGCAGCGCACTCGGCATAGGCCCCATAGAGGCGCTCAAACACGTCGTCCCAGCTTTGTACAAATCGCGATTGCAACGCACCTTCGCGCAGCCGCGCCCGCAGTGTGGTGTTGCGGGCCAGGGAGACCGCCGCAGCCATGAATTTGGCGTCACTCGAGGCGATCAAGCCCGTCACTTCGTCCTCGATCAAATACTTGGGCCCACCGCCGGTGTTCACGACGCACGGCGTTCCGCTAGCCAGCGATTCCAGAATGACGTTGCCGAATGTGTCCGTCCAGCTTGGGAACAAGAATACATCCATGTTGGCGTAGGCCTCGGCCAGATCCTCGCCGCGCAGCACACCCGGCAACTCTACCGACTTCATGTTCTGCCGTAACCACCCGCGCTCACTGCCGTCCCCGACGATCAAAAAGCGGTAATTCGTCACGCCCTCGGCGATCAGCATTTCCTCAACGCGAGCCAACAAGCGTACATTCTTCTCGGGACGCAGGCGCCCGCAGAAACCAAATACCAGCGTGCTGTCCCTGCGGGTTCGTCGCAAAGGCCGGAACAACTCGCGGTCTACGCCGCGATGCATCAACTGGCAGGAAAGCTTGGTCTTGGTCTCCAGCATCGCGCGCAGTTCCTGATTTGGTGCCAGCAAAGAAGTCGCCGTTCCGTAGAAGAGTCCAAGCAAGTCCAAAGTGCGAGCCTCGGTGACGCGTTCAATGAGGGCGCGCGTCGCATCGCTGGTCAGGGATCCGAGCATGCTACCCAGGCGAGTGCCCGCGTACTCGTG
Source organism: Bryobacter sp. (assembly GCA_025356215.1). Lineage (GTDB taxonomy): Bacteria > Acidobacteriota > Terriglobia > Bryobacterales > Bryobacteraceae > Bryobacter. The sequence continues at coordinate 2,313 of JANXUM010000595.1, forward strand.
CAAGTTGGTGTGCCAGCTTGCCAGCACCGGAACCCCTAGGCACGCTGCCGCGCACGCGCCAAGGACGCCCACATCGCTCGGCCCCGTGAGGTGCACGACGTCGGGCTGGAAGTCCTTCATGACGTCGATCACGCGCGGCCAGTGGCGCATGAACGCCACGTCGAAGCTCATGTTGTTGTCCAGCGGTACGCCCGCAATGGACCGTTTGAGGGTCAACTCCCGGTGCTCGCCTTCGCCCAGCAGCGCCGTCTGGGCACCAGCGTGAACGCTCAGAAAGGGAAGTTTACGCCGCCGCGCAAACGCGTCCAGTTGACGGCTGGTATGGGCCACACCGTTGATCTCATGAAACGAGTCTGTAAAAAACGCTACGCGCATCGCTCACTTCCCATCTACTTTCGCTACCGTTAGCCTGCAAAAGTCAGCCGTAATACCGCTCGCACGTGGCGCGACTCCACAAGGCGCATTGCGGAAATGAACTGACCGACAACATCGGGTCCGTTACCTGTCCAGACGTCTGATATGCGCCGAACGGTTCCATCTTCGTCATCGAAGAATACGCGGTCGGACCATCGGCGGCGGTCAAGATCGAAATCCTCGTAGGTGCGCAAGACGTCCGACATCACCTGCAACACGCGCAGCTTGAGCGGCTCCTGGTATTGCGGCATGAATAGCGAGTAGGTGGGCGCGCCGTCGCGCACCTCGGCGGCAAACTCGCCAAAGGTCCGCGCGCGAGTCAGATTGAGCAGCGCGTTGGGCTCGCATCCGTGACGGTCGCCTCCAGTTACGATCTGGTGGCCAGCGTCAATGGCCAGCTTTTCCACCCTAAGATTCTCTGCCCTTGAGCGCAACCCGTTCAACTCCAGGGCGTGAATATTGCGGCCGTGGCGATCCAGAAAACCCGTCAGCATTTTCAAATGCGCGCCTTCGCCGATGCGGTTCTCATCCCAAAGCGGATGGTTGAGCACAATAAGAGTGGCTGGGTCGCAACTGAGCTCGTCCAGCAGCGCGTCCACCATCGGGTAGTCGGGCTTGGCGGTAACTTCCGCCATCGCGGTCTGCAGCATCCGTGCGCGCGCCGGCTGCATGTTGTGGATGCCGATGTGCAAAAAGCTGTTCTCGATCGGGATCGTCCACTCGCTGGAGATTGGGGCACCCCCGCAGTCGGCAAACATCTCCAGTGCAAAACCGGCGTCGACGTTGTCGTGGTCGCTCAGGCTGACCAGCGCCTCGCGACCGAAGTTTTCTATCTGCGTACGTTCGAGGTCGTAGGCGGCTTTGGGTTCGAGCGGCGGCATCCACCACACGCGACCGTAATCGAAATTCTTGCCGTGGTGATCGCGATACTTGGTTTCCAACGCGGCGATACGCCCGCTGAGGTAAGGAACGTTGTCCACGTAGCGGGGAATAAAACACATGGTTTCCCGCGAGCGGCTGGTGTGTGAGTGCAGCGAAACACCGGTCGATAGCTGCGGCGGCATCGACTGGAGAGTGTGATTGTGATGCTGTGGGGAGGTTCTCACGCCCCAATTCTAAAGACGCACTCTTACAACAGGATTTTCTACGCGTGAATAGCCGATGAATCTAAAACAATTTTAGTGAGATTTGTTTTAGTCTTCGCCGTCTTCGTCGGCTTCCTCGACTTCGCTGAGGAAAATAGCCTCTTTGCCATCCGCTTCAAGGCGCATGTCGAGCGCGATGGCCACCGAAGTAGTCTCATCGCGGTTCAAGCCGCCGGCCTCTTTTTCAATCCGCGTGAAGAGGCTGCGCATCCTGGCGGGCGAGACATCCGAAGGCACGGCCATCGAATAGGCGAAGATGGCGTCCTTACGCAGATCTTCATCCATCATCAGGTCGCGCAGTTTACCGATCGCCGTCACGTCGCCGCAAACGCCAGCGCCGCGCACCGCTTGCCGCCGCACAGCCAGATCGGGATCTTCCAGAAAGGACCCGAAACGGGTGTTGTAGCTGGCCTCTCTCGAACGCCACATCGCGTGCACGGCGTCGGCGCGCGAGGCTGGGTTGTTCAAAAACTCTTCGATGTAAAGGCGAAGTTTTTTGGCCGGAACATTTTCAGGTAAAAGTGTAATCAGGCTGGCAACGCGGATCGCCGCCGGCGTGGACGTATCTTCGAGCGACGCCTCGGCCACAGACCGCACTTCGGCAATCTGATTTAGGCGGGCCAAAGCACGAAAGGCGGCGGAGCGGACCGGCACGGTATCGTGCCCGGCGGCCAGGGCCAGCAGCGGCGTAACCACCGAGGCGGGCAGTTCCAAATCTTCCAGCACATCGAGCGCGGCCAAGCGGACGGATTCGTCCTCGTGCGAGGCGGCGAACTCGACAATCTCATCGTCCTCGAGCACTTCAAACTCGGGGCCGCTGGCATCGGGATAGTCGTCCAGGAAGCCGGAATCAGACTCAGGAATCGACTCTTGCGTCTGGCGCAACTGCTCCAGAGCGAACTCGACTTCGCGGTTTTTGCCCACTTCGGAGAGCAACTTTTCTAGCGGCGCGATGCCCGCCTTGTCGCCGTAAAGTCCCAGTAGAATGGCACCGTCTTCCATATCGAACTCGAGACGCTCAAGCAGGATCGCCATGATCTTGGGATCGTGCACGCCAATGCCAGCCAGCAGAAAAGCGACCTCGCCCGAACTGTCTTCCTCAAGCGAGCGATACGCGTCGATCAACGGCTCAATCGCCGCTTTACCGGCAGTCTGCACGATCTTCACCATGCTGGACGGCGTCTCGGTATAGCCGTCGCGCAGAAGCGCGGTAACGTAGTCCATCGCCGGCGGAACCGGCATCGCGGCCAGCAGGTTGAGGATGTCCTCATCCATCTCCATGCGCGCGTTCTCAGGCGGCTTCTTACCGTAAGCAATCAGCGCCGGGGCCGCTTCTTCCGAACGGGACACAATGGCGGCGATCAGGCGCTGGTCAAAGCCAACCCGGCCCCGGCCCGCCTCAATCAGTAATTGCGCAACGGGAGTTATAGAGTAATTGGACGGTTGGATTGGCATTAGTAAGTGGCGCGTCCACCAGAGGCGTCATAGGTTTGCGCGGTGACAAAGGAGCAATCGGGGCTGGCCAGAAAATGCACCACGGCGGCGATCTCTTCCGGCTCGCCGGTGCGCCGCATCGGAATGCGTTGAGTCATGTAATCCACTTGTTCCGGCGTCAGTTGCTCAAGGATCTTGGTGCGCACCACCGCCGGGGTGACGCAATTGGCGCAGATGCCGTCTTGGGCCACTTCTTTGCCCAGCGACTTTGTAAACCCGATGAGCCCGGCTTTCGTGGCCGAGTAAGCGCTCATGTTGGGATTACCCTCTTTACCGGCGATCGATGCGATGTTGACGATGCGCCCATACTTACGCTCACGCATATGCGGCACGGCGGCGCGGCAAAGATAGAACGGTCCGTTCAAATTTACGGCGACGCAGAGCGCCCAGTCATCATTGGTCTGTTCCCAAACGGGGGCGGCCTTACCGGCCACGCCAGCATTGTTCACCAGCACGTCGATGCGCCCGGTGCGGGCGATCACGGCGGCAACCAACGCGTTACAACTCTCGCTCGAAGTTACATCGAGAGCGAGAGCGAAAGCGGAGTTCGGAAGCGAGGCGGCTACTTCAGCCCCAGCCGTAACATTCAAATCGGCAATCACGACAGTGGCGCCGCTGGCGGCCAGACGGCGGGCAATGGTTTCTCCAATGCCCCCCGCCGCGCCGGTCACAATCGCCGTCTGTCCGGTCAGATCGAAATAAGCCGCCATCGTTTCCTAACTTTCCTTGACTACGTTAACCGTAATCTCGGCGTGTACATCCTTATACAAACGGATCGACACCTTGTGCTCGCCCAACACCTTCAACGGCTCGTCAAGATGGATCTTCTTCTTGTCGATCGTGAAGCCCTTCTTGGCCAGACCCTCTTCGATGTCGAGAGCGGTGACCGAACCGAAGAGGTGATCCTCTTCGCCGGTCTTGCGGGCAAACTCAAGCGAAACGCCGCTGAGCAACTGCGCTTGACCTTCAGCGTCGGTCTTGATCTTGGCTTCCTTGCGGAGCCAGCTCTGGCGCTCTTGTTCGACGACCTTCTTGTTGCCTTCGTTGGCGGCGATTGCGATGCGCTTGGGGAAAAGGAAGTTACGGGCGAAACCGTTCTTCACCTTGACCACCTGGCCGCGCGAACCCAGCTTATCTACGTCTTCGCGGAGAATGACTTCCATTTACTTCTCTCCTTCGCGCGTCGCAAACGGCAGCAACGCGATGTTGCGGGCGCGCTTGATGGCGACAGCCAGACGCCGTTGAAATTGCGTGCTGGTGCCGGTCAAACGGCGCGGTACGATCTTGCCGCGTTCGGACACATACTGCCGGAGTAAGTTGATGTCCTTGTAATCGATGTAATCGATCTTTTCGACCGAAAACCGACAAACTTTCTTACGGCGGAAATACTGCTTCTTACTGACAATATTCGCCTTGTCCCCACCAGTGGGGCGCATCGATGCCGCAATTGGGCGGCCGCCTCTACCTTCAGCCATGGTTCAATGTCTCCTTTTATGCTTTCTGGTGGCTATTCAGCGGCCGGAGCCGGTGTGGCTTCAGCAGCGGGGGTTTCGACAACGGGTGCGGCCTCAACGGGCAGCGGGGCTGCCGGCACGGGGGCTACTGGCACGGGGGCAGCCGGAGCAGGGGCAGCCGGAGCAGGAGCGGCCGGCACGGGCGCGCCCTCAGTCGGCTTGCCCGGTGCGGGCGCACCCGGCTCGGCCGGCAGCGCTGGGCTGGCCGGAATCCCCATCGGGGCCGCCGGCATCGGCGCCATCTGCGGCTTGCGCGCGGCGCGCTTCTCGCGACGCTTCTTACGCTTGTCCACCCACTTCATCTCTTCGTCGAGACGAACGGTGAGATACTTGATCACCAAATCGTTCACCCGCAGGCGTCGCTCGATTTCCTTGATCGTCACACCCGTTGCTTCGAACTTGAGCAGGATGTAGTAACCCTCGCGGAAACGGCCCACTTGGTAGGCCAGCTTGCGCGTGCCCCACTTCTCGCTCGAAATGACGTTGCCGCCATCTTTGGCGATCAACTGCGTCATTGCTTCGATAATCGGATCGACCAACTCGTCGGTCGAGTCGGGTTTTACGATAAACAGTTCTTCGTAAAGTCTGAGACTCATGTTTCCTCTTCTTTTAAGCCTTGGGCGCGACGATTGAACCTCGTCATGGCCTTTTCGACGCCCTCGGCGAGTATGGCTTCAATGGCGGACGATGCCTCGTCCAACCAAAGATCCACATCGGCACGCATGCTTTTGGGTATCCCCGCGAGCACGTAGTGCTTGGCTTTTTCACCCAACACGATGGGTCCGCCGCCAAGCGGCGAGCCCGGATTGATGCCAAGCCGGACTCTCGTAAATTCATCGGTGCCAACGGACGAGATCATCGACTTCATCCCGTTATGCCCGCCAGCGGAACCGCGCGACCGGATTCGCAGGTTGCCCCACTCCAGCGCCAGTTCGTCAAAAACAACAATCAGGTTGGCCGCTTCCAGTTCATACTTGCGCATCAACTGAGCAACGGCTGCGCCGCTCACGTTCATATACGTTTGCGGCTTGGCGACAATGACGCGGTCGCCCTTCACGTCCCCCACGCCCACCAGAGACTGGCATTCGGGCCGGGTGACTCGTAGACCGTTGCGTTCGGCAAATCGGTCTACGGTCAAAAACCCAACATTGTGCGGCGTCCAGTCGTACTCCGGGCCAGGATTGCCGAGACCGGTGATGAGCCAGGACCGCACAACAAAAACTATTTCTTCTTAGCCGCCGGAGCCTTGGCCGCCTTGGCCGGCGCCGCGCCCTTGGCAGCGGGAGCCGCCTTGGCACCCTTGGCAGCCGGAGCCGCGCCCTTGGCCGCCACAGCGGCTTCATCCTTCTTGCCCTTCTTGGCCACTTCCGGCTCGCCCGCGCCAGCTTCCGCCGCCGCCTCTTCTTCCTTCATTGCAACGACGTGCGAGATAACGATTTCCGGATCGCTCAACAAGCGCATCGAACCGGTCATCGGAACATCCTTGGCCCGGATGCTCTCGTTCAAGCCGAGCGTCAGCACGCTGATTGTGAAATTCTCGGGGATGTCGTCGGGAAGCACTTCGATTTCCACTTCGCGGTTGATCATCTCGTAATGTCCGCCGGACAGCTTGACGCCCACCGGTTCACCAGTCGTCAGAACCGGTACCTTCACGGTCATCTTCTGGGTCAAGTCGATGCGCTTCAGATCGCAATGCAGCAGGTGACCCCTCAAAGGGTGCGTCTGCCAGTCGATGACGATTACCGGAGTGAGCGCGCCGGCCACGTCCAGATTGAAAATCGTGTTGTAGCCCGAGGAGCTCAACAAGATCTTGGACACTTCCTTGGGGCTGACGCTCAGCGCCACCGGGTCTCCGCCCGTACCGTAAAGTACCGCGGGGGTCTTCTTCTCGACACGCAGACGGCGCGCCGCGTTCTTGCCGCGCGTGTCGCGGACTTCGGCTACGAGTGTGATGTCTTTACGCATATGATTTCGCCTCTACTTGATTTCTGTCGCCTACTCAAAAAGTACGCTGATCGATGTTTCGCCATGGATGGAGTCAATGGCCCTTGCCAGGAGCTTGGCCACGGAAAGCACACGGATTTTTTCGCACCGCGCCGCCTCCGGACTCAGAGGAATGCTGTTGGTAATCGTGACCTGCCTGAGGTACGGCGACTCCGTGATGCGTTGCACCGCCGGTCCACTCAATACGCCATGCGAGGCACAAGCTTCGATCGACCGCGCGCCACGCTTGGCCAGCGCTTCCGCGCCTTTCACCAAGGTCCCGGCGGTATCGATCAGGTCGTCCACTAAAAGACAATTGCGGCCTTCGACATCGCCGATGATGTTCATCACTTCGGCAACGTTGGGCCCGTCGCGGCGCTTGTCGATAATTGCCAGCGGAGCCTGCAAGCGCTTGGCAAAAGCGCGGGCGCGCTCAACTCCGCCGGCGTCCGGCGACACAACGGTCAGGTTGTCCGTGGGCAGTTCTTTGAAGTGGTCCAGCATCACTGGAGTGACAAACAGATGGTCGACCTGGATGTCGAAAAAGCCTTGAATCTGCGCCGCGTGCAGGTCCAGCGCCAGCACCCGGTCGGCACCGGCGCGCTCGATCAAATTCGCAACCAGCCGCGCCGAGATCGGCACACGGGGCTGATCTTTGCGATCTTGACGGGCATAGCCAAAATAGGGAAACACGGCCGTGATCCGGTCGGCGGAGGCGCGCTTGAGTGCGTCGATGATCAGGAGCAATTCAACCAAATGATGATTGACCGGAGTACAAGTGGGCTGGATCACGAACACGTCGGAACCGCGCACGTTTTCTTGCACCTGGATCCAGGTTTCGCCGTCGGCAAAGGTCTTCACCGAGGTGCGCGCGATCTCCACGTCCAGATGGGCGCAGATCTCGTGGGCGAGCGCGGGGTTCGCATTGCCAGTCAGGATTTTGATACGGTCGAATCGCATGACGCTGAGTGTTTTCCAAATTACCCGCAGATACAAATCTGCAAGCACAAAACTATGACCGGGGCGGCCAACTCGCGCCATCCGTAATGGATGATAAAGCTGTATGCCAGGCACGCTCGTAATGGCGGCGGCTCACCGTATGGAATTTCTCCACTCGCATGGCCGTCGCGTGCCCCGATAATTCGCCCTTGAGCTTGGCTTCCGCCGCTGCCGCGGCTTCAACACTCTCGTAGATCCCAAACAGTGTGGAGCCACTTCCCGACATTCTTGCCGGTTGGGCTCCCGTCGCTGAAATCGCCCCGAGGAGCGACTCAAGCTGCGCGTACTGTGCGAACGCTACGGGCTCAAAGTCGTTTTCGCAATCCGCCGCCCAAACCTCAGGCGGCTCTCTCCGGTAGACACTGCCCACCAAAGCGCGAAACCTTCCCAGTATCGCGTCTTTGGCCCCCTGTGTCAATTCGGCTTCTTGGGGCCGGGCCAAGGCGCGATAGGCGCCAGGGGTCGAAACGTGCAGGCCGGGTGCGATCAAGACGCCGTGCAGTCCTTCGATATCCGGCAGCATCTCCAATAATTCGCCCCGCCCATGCGCCTCGCAAGTGCCACCCATTAAGAAGAACGGCACGTCCGAACCCAATCGCGTACCCATCCCGGCCAGCCGCCCGACCTCCACCCGCTCGCCCAACAAGGCCGGTAGCGCCAACAACACGGCCGCAGCGTCGGCAGATCCACCGCCCAGCCCACCGCCCATCGGAATCCGCTTCTCGATCCGGATCGTGACCTGCGCGCTCACCCCAATTTCGTCCAGTAGCATCCGCGCCGCCCGAGATGCCAGGTTGTCGCCCACCTCCCCCGGAATCTCGACGTCGCTCGACAGCTCAATCGTCGTCTCGGGCGACCGCGTTGCTTCGATCTCAATCTGATCGCACAGCGAAATCATCTGAAAAAGCGTCGCGATCCGGTGGTAGCCGTCGGCGCGGCGATACAGGACCTTGAGTCCCAGATTGATCTTGGCAAAAGCCGGAACGCGCGGCATTAGTAGTGCAGGAGGCTAAAAATATCCTGACCGGCCAGCTTCCCGCGTCCGTTCAGGAAATCCAGTTCAATGACGAAGGTCATGCCGACGACCTTGCCGCCTAGTTCCGTCACCAGGTCCGCCACCGCTTTGGCGGTGCCGCCCGTGGCCAGTACGTCGTCCAGAATGAGCACGCGCTCGCCAGGATGGATGGCGTCGGCGTGGATCTCCAGCTTATCGCTGCCGTATTCGAGCGAATAGGCCATGCTGCGCGTCTGATAGGGCAGTTTGCCCGCCTTGCGTACCGGCACAAAACCCGCGCCCAAGGCGTATGCAAGGGCCGGAGCGAAGAAGAATCCCCGAGCCTCAATGCCCACCACCGTGTCGATATCGGAGCCCTTGTAGCGCTCCCGCAAAGCGTCCATCGTTCGCTTTAGCCCTTGCGGGTCCTTCAGGAGCGTGGTGATGTCGTAAAAGTTAATTCCGGACTTGGGGAAGTCGGCGACTTCCCGGATCATCGTTTTCAAATCGTTCATTGGATATGAAAACCATCGTAGCTGACCGGCTCGGCCGCAAGTTCCTCCACCGTCCGGACCTCAGCCAGCATTGGCCCCCGGCGCACATACCCTGACAGAGTATCCAGTTGCGCTTTCTCGCCCAAGGCATGAACCTCAACCCCTCCGTCGGCCAAATTTTTGGCAAATCCAGTCAATCCAATCCGCAAAGCGTGCTTCTGGACATAATTCCGGAAGCCAACGCCTTGCACTCTCCCAGAAACCAGCCATCTTCTCGCCGTCATCATTTCAGCTTACCCTCAGCTAACGAAGCAGGTAGTTTCGACCGATATCCGAGATGTAGTGTAGGGCCTCACGAACTTGACTTGGTCGGGTTCAGGCGTCAAACTTCAGAAAGTACCCGGGCCGTGATAGGGCGGGTTAACTTAGGCGAAACCATTCATGTTGCAATCGATAAAATCCTACGGCCCGCGCATTAACTTCCTCGATAAGACGCTTTTGGCGTTAGCTTTTAGCGGAATCTGCTTCGGCCAAATGGGGAGCCAAATGGGTTCCGGCGGGGGCTTCGGAGGCCCGGCAGTCCTCGGTCGTGGCAGCGGCTCCGGCGCTGGCCAGAGGGCGGGGGCCGACGTCGCGCTGCGCTTTTATGCTGGCGTTACTGCAGTATTCGATACTGGCCTGGCTGGCTTCGCAGTCGACCCTTCGGGCTCGCTAAGGAGCAGTAGCACTACTGGTGTGGATGGCGTCGCTGGCATTTACGGAACAAAACGACTGCACCGGGGCCAATTTGGCATCAACTACCAGGGCGGCTACCACCAGTCCAACCAAAAACTGTACAACGGTACGGACCAAAGCCTGACCCTCTTCTATTCGACACAAACGACAAAGCGATCCCAGCTCTCCCTCAATGGTTCAGCGGGCACAACCAATCGAGCCGTCGGCGTGCCGATGAACGGGGCCTTTGACAGCCTGGTCAATACCTATTCGGTTCCAACCAATGAACTCTTCGACAACCGGTTTTACTATGGCGGTGCCGGCGCGCAGTTCATCTTGCAAAAATCCGCTCGCCTCTCCTTTGGCGTGACCGGTAACCTGTTCGTCACGCGCCGCACCGGCGGCATCCTTTTTGGCTCCAATGGCCTGTTTTCAGGTGCGAATGCGGCGTACCGCTTGTCCCGACGCCAAACCGTCACAGCGGGATATCAGTTTTTTGTGTTCAATTTCACCCGAAATTTTGGAGACTCTTATGGGCATGGAGTTTTCGGCGGATACTCGATCCAGGTTTCTCCTTCCTTAAGCCTATCCATACGCGGCGGAGCCACTCGGCTTGAGTCCCTTGGCCTTCGAACCGTCTCCATCGACCCGGTGATCGCCGCCTTGATTGGTCGCGCTTCAACCCAGGAAGTTTATTACGGCATTTCCACCATTCCAAACGGGGCGCTCACAGTGAACTATAAAGTCAGCAAGCGTTGTAGTCTCACAGGGTTTGGGAGCCTCGCCGTCACACCGGGTAATGGAGTGATCAACACCTCACGAAATCTGTCCTCCGGCGTAAACTACGCTTATTCGGGTTTTCGGGTTGTCTCTTTGGGCGCAAACGCGTTCTACAGTCGGCTGTCGAGCGTTGTCGGAGACCACCAAACCTTTTCGACCATCAATGCGGCCTTGACGGCGAGCCGAAAGCTGGCCGGGAACTTCCACCTAGTGGCAAACGCTGGAACGCGCAAATTTCTTCAATCCGATACGAACGCTTACAACCGACTCACTTACTACGGAAGTTTTGGAGTTTTCTGGAGTCCGGGAGAACTGCCGCTTTCGATTCACTAGGCCGAGCGCGGCCCATCAATTCTTGAACGCCGATGCGACGTCTACCGCCATTTGAAGCCGCGCGCGAAAGTCATCGCCCGACTCGCCCCACAGCCTCCGCTCCTTCACACGCAACGCCTGCGTCCACTCTGAGGCAAGCCGCAACAAACTCTTGATGTTGGACTGGTAGTAGTGCAAGTCGGCCGGATTACTTCCATCCAGCGGAAGAAACAGAGCTTCGACGCCGAGTTCCGCCTTAATGCTCTCTCCCAGATCGGACGGAAATTCCGGGCCGTAGAAAAACAAATTCACCCTCGACGGCAACAGCCCCCAACCCTCCGGCAACTGTTGCCAAAGGTCCCAATACCCTTCTACTTCAAAGCAAGCGTCGGTCGATTTCCAACGCTCCATTGCGTCTACAATCTCGTCAAATTGGCCCGGCAGCTCAAAGACTTGTTCCTGCAGCGCCGGCTCGGACGGATCCACTGCCGTAACTCGAAAATACGCCTGCGGCGATTGTGTCGAGAAAGGAAATCGAGCCAACGCAAGAGAAAACTGGCGGTGCATTCCCATCGCCGAGTGTTTGTCGAGCCAAACTGAGAGGTAAAGCCGGTCTGCCATTCAATTCGATGGTAACCCGCCGTGCACGGAACGCCAAAGGATTGGACAATGGAGATAAGTTGCAAACCCTCACCGGACCAGGTCTTACCGAGACGCTCTGTGGCGTCATCGTGCTCGATAAACCCACAGGCTGGACTTCTCACGACGCCGTCAACAAGCTTCGCCGCATCGCTGGCACCAAAAAGGTGGGCCACTTGGGCACACTCGACCCGCTGGCCACCGGCGTGCTCCCCTTAGTCGTCGGGCGTGCCACCCGCATCGCTCAGTTCTACACCAAAAACCGCAAGGCCTACGACGCCGTCATTCGCTTCGGCCAGGCAACAGACAGTTACGACCGTGACGGCACCCCCGTCGGCGAACACCGCCATGTTCAACTTGACTCCGCAGCGGTCGAGGCCCTCGCCGCGAGATTCCGTGGCCGCCTGTCGCAGATGCCGCCCGACGTTTCCGCCAAGAAGATCAACGGGGTGCCGGCCTACAAGCTCGCTCGCCAGAACAAGCCCGTCGAGTTGACCGCCGTGGACGTCGAGGTCTATTCTCTCCAAATCCTCCGAATCCAAGGGCCCGATCTCCATATCCACCTGGAATGCTCCGCAGGCACCTACGTTCGTTCCATCGCCCACGAAATGGGTCAGATCGAAGGGAGCGGGGCCATGGTCCAAGAGCTGCGCCGCACCTTGAGCGGAGAGTTTTCAATCGAGCACAGCCACACCCTTGCCGAGTTGGAGGCGCTTGCCGGGGAAGGCCGCTTTGCCACGGCCATGCTGCGCGGCGAACAACTGCTGCCCGAGTTCCCATCGGAAAGCGTCGACGCACTAACAGAGGCGCAAATCCGCCAAGGGCGCGACTTCCGAACCTCACCCTTCCGCATCTCCCAAGCCTCACGGTACGTCAAGGCGCTCAACCGCGAAGGAGAGCTGATCGCAATCGGCGAACAGAAGCTCCCCAACCTCTACCATCCCATTCTCGTTCTCTAGGTGCCCTAGGCCATTGGCGCGTTGCCTTGTTTGGCCGAAATCTCTTTCAATCCGCTCATGAGACGATTCAGACTGTCCAGTACCTGCTGGGCCGAGGGCGTTGGCACGGCTCCATTCCCGTTTGTCTGGAGCAGATCCCGCGGTGCCCCAGCGGTCGGCAGCGTCGTAAGCGGCAGTGCCGGAAGCGGCAGTGTTGTTGGCGGCAATGTCGGAAGTGGCAGTGGGGGCGGAACGGGACTCGATGCTGCCGGCGTAACACGTTCAGGCTGAGTGGGCGACGGCTGAGCGTGCAATTGCTGAGCGTGCAATTGCTGAGCGAGCGCCACGGATTGCGGTGCAATCGCGTCCGGCGTCGCCAGCACAGTCCTCACCTCAACGGCGGCCAATCGCGACTCAGCCATGGCGTTCTCTCCGGCCAAGCTTAGAAACTCCGCCATCAGCCCATCCAAGCGATTGCGCTTGGCCATGACCATATCGTGTATCTGCGCTTCTAAAGCCTCCGTCTGGCGCAACTCCGCCATTTGCGTTCGGATCGTTTCAAGGGTTTCGTCCAGTGTGTGTTTGGGGGCGGCTTTAGCCATTCATCTACCTGAGTACGAAATCGGAGCGCCCCCACGGAAACTTAAGTAGGCCATTTAACTTTTAGGGGTTAGCTAGCGTCTACTTTCGGTCTTGCTCCACGATCCGCCGCGCATTGGCCGCCATCGTCGGAGCATGGTAGGGGATCCCGTCCTTGATCGTCCACTCGATCTTCCCCGACTGCGCCACACCCCGCGTCTTCGGATACAGAATTCTGAAGTCCGCCAACGGGTTTCCATCCACCACCAGCAGGTCCGCCAGATACCCGGGTCGCACATGACCCAACTCGCCTTCCTTACCCAATACCTTGGCCCCATTGGCTGTAACTTGAGCAATCACTTCCAGCGGTTGAAATCCAGCCTCCTCCATTAACTCCATGCCGCGAATGAGTCCAAACCCGAATAAGTTATAAATGAAACCCGCGTCCTCGCCCACCACGATCGTTCCGCCCATTCTCCCAAAGCGCTTTACAGCGTCCATCCAAATCCTATAATTCGTCCGCCACTCGGCCTCATCGACGCTCGTCCAGTTTAGAAAGAAACTCCCGTGGTTTTTTGGGTCGGGCGCGAAGAATTTCTCCAGCGCCGGATGCAGATACTCGGCGAAAAAGGGCTGATGCTGGTAACGCAGTAAGTCGCGCGCCGCCTCATAGATACTCAGCGTCGGGCTCCATGCCACGCCCGCTTTCACCATCCCGGCCAGCACCTCGTCCAACTTACGCGGGTCCGCTTGCCGGAATAAGTGCCCCGCGTAACGGAAACGGTCCACTTCGTACTGATAATTGAAACCGGCAGGAAACTCCTGCACACCATTGCCCAGCGCGGCGTCCGGAATCCCGTACCAATGCTCGATCGTGGTGGTTCCGTACTTGATGTCGTGCCACGCGTTGGTCTCGGCCACCGCTGCGTGGTGTGCCGTACGCAACCCCAGGGCGTGCGCGTCTTCCTGCATAATCTTCATCGCCCAATCCGAGATCTCAAAAAACTTCATGCCGTCGGCACCGCCGTCCTTGAGCTGCTTCATGCGCGCATGGATGGCCGCCTCACCGGCGGCCGAGGGCGCTGGATTCAGTCCAAAAACCGGGTACAAAAACAAGCGCGGCGCGGCCACCTCTCCCGCGACGCTCTTGGCGCGCCAAGCCTTGGACTTTTCAAAGTCGGACATCAAGTCGCGCACCGACGTAATCCCGGATGCCAGCCAGATCTGAAACTGATACTCCTGCCGCATCGGCACGCCGGCACGCTCGTCCTGCACGTGGCCATGCGCGTTGATTAGCCCCGGCATTACATATTTGCCAGCCGCGTCGATCGTCTTATCGCCGCTCTCGGGCCGAACCCCGGCGCCGTTGGCTCCCGGCACGATCGCCGCGATCCGGTTACCCGCAACCACAATCGTGCGCGGCCCATTGGCCGGAGTGCCGCCACCGTCGATTACGGTCGCATTTGTGATCACGATCCGCGCCGGGCGCATTCCGCCGTCAGCCGGACTTAAGGCCGTCTGCGCGTTCAAAACAAAGGATATCCATGACAAAAGGACGAAGTAATATGCGCGAGTCATAAGTAGCTAGTGTACGTCGGCCAGTAGGGAATAAGTAGCTATTAGGCTATTCCCTACGGGCAAGGGGCCTCGGGCTGGTACTCGGGCTCGCATAGTCCCATGGGAGATTTTTCAAGCTGTCCCACTATGGGAATCGAGCCTGAGCTTGACGCCAGGAAGGCACAAGCGGCTCGCAAAAGATAAGAAGGAGTGTCCCCTACAATGCGCAAAATCATGGTGCTATCCCTGTTTGCTTCCCTCACCGCCAGCCTGAGCCTCGCCGATGTTCTCGAGCATCCCCGTAACCTCAAAGAAGAAGCCAAGATCCAAGAGAAGGCTCAAAAGCGCTGGATTTGGAGCGCCATGGCGCTCACGGCGGCCTCCTTCGCCGACGTCCACTCCTCGTGGGGCAAGCGCGAATCCAATTCCCTGCTCCGCTCCGCCGACGGCACTTTCGGCGCCAAAGGCATGGGCGTCAAACTCGGCATCGTCTCCGGCATCGTCCTCAGCCAGCACCTGCTCGTCAACCGCAGCCCCGCCTTCGCCAAACCGCTCACTTACGCCAACTTCGGCATGGCCGGCCTCAAGCTCGGCGTCGCGGCACGCAACTACACAATTGCCAAGCCGGCTTACCTCATGCGTCAGCAGTAAGACGCTTCTCCGAAAGGTGGGGCGCGAGTCTGGAGGGAAACGCGCCCCCCTATTTTTTCCGGTCTTCAAAGATCGGATGAATCTGTCGATAATTTAGTAACCGTGATGACGGCCATCTGGATAAGAATCTGCATTCTGTCAGTATTCCTGTCCGGAGCATTTGCGCAGAATTACTCATTCCGTTACTACGGGCGTGAAGAAGGGCTGATGAACTTGGCCACTGAATCGCTCCTGCAAGACCGGGCTGGATTCCTGTGGGTGGGAACACAAAACGGTCTCTATCGCTTTGACGGAAGGCGCTTCAAAGAGTTCGGATCCAGCAACGGGCTCCCCGGCAACGATCTGACTCAAATCGAGGAATCCTCAGATGGCACTCTTTGGGTGGGCAGTGGTTCAGGCCTGCATTTCCGCCGGCACGATCGCGAATCTTTCGTTCTCGCCCAACTCCAAGGCCCTCAACAAATCAACGGCGGCCATGGCATTGCCGCGACGCGGGATGCGATTTTCGCAGCCACGGACACCGGCCTCCAGCGATCCGATTGGCCCACTTCCGCCACCCCAAATTTCGCACCGATCTGATCCGGTGGCCCCAGTTGGAGCGTCTTTGCCGAAAAGGACGGCGCGCGGATTTGGTTTGGCTGCGGACACTCCATTTGCCGCCAGGACGCCAGCGGCCTCAATGCCGGTGCGGCCAGCTTTGCCCCGGTGTCGGTGCGCTGGTCCTTGCGCGTGTTGCGCGCGCCCCGCCTCTCGGGCCCGGGCATCTGCGGCACCGGCAAATGCGTCCTGGTCAACCACGGACAGGGCCACAGCCGGTATGAGGTGGTCTCGGCCTGTTTGCCGACGATCGCGATTCCTGCATTGCCGCCGGTATGGACGACTATCTTGAAAAGCCCGTCCTCGCTAGAAGGGCCAAACCGCCCACACGTAAGCGGCCAGCCGGCGGCGCTCAGCAAAGCCGATTGATTCGTACAACCGCGCCGCCGGACGATTGGCCGCCGTCACGGTCAATGTCGAACACTCACAGCCCAATTCGGTAAACTTCGCCAGCGCCGCCCACATTAGCAGCTTCCCAATGCCCAATCGCTGCGCGGCCGGTTCCACGCAAAGCTGCGCCACATGCCCCACCGTCCGGCTCACGCTGGACAGAACCAACCCCACCGCCCGCCCCCCCGCCTTCTCCGTCACTACATACGACGCCGCCTGACTAAACTCGCCGCACGACGGATAGCGGATCATATTCGCCAGATAAGTGCGCGCCTTGCCCGGAGCGCGGTATTGATCGTTGATGTCAGCGTCCATATGCCCTCGGTAGGAGCGGAAAATCAGCCGCGCCGCCTCGTCCTCGTGCCGCCAATTCCAAGTTTCCAGGCGATAACCGGGGGGGGCGTGCAACGCGCTTGGCCAGCGGGTCCGGCTCAATTCAAGCTCAAAAAATAGCCGATCCGTACGCTCCATCCGCGGGTGCGTATACAGAAAGCGCAGCATCATTGGCTGGCATTCCAAGCGTCTGATTTGCGGATGCTCCCGCACCTGTTCAAGCGTCGTCGCCATCAACAGCCGCTCCGTCGCCGCGCTCGCCCATTCATCGCGCACATAGACGTCGCCAATGATCGCCTTGTGGTCCTCAATGACAAAGTACGAATAGCCCACCGCCTCGCGGTCCACCGTCAACGCCATCCCACCCAACGATCGCGCGCCAACCAGCTTGCGCACCAAGTCCGCCGTCGGTCGGAAATCCCACCGGTACCATTCCGCGTAGCGCGCGGTTTCCTCCACCAGCAGCGCTTCCAGGCTGTCCGGATCGATCTGGTCCAGCGGGACGGCTTGCGGTTCTTTCACTGCTCAACCGTTAGCTGTTCAGGAAATGCTTGATACTCGCCAAGGCTTGGCGCGTCCGGTGGTTGTTTTCGATAAAGGCAAAGCGCACATAACCCTCCCCCAACGGACCGAAGCCGATTCCTGGCGACACCGCCACCAGCGCCTTCTCCAGCATCTGCTTGGTAAACTCAAGCGATCCCATCGCACGAAAACGCTCCGGCACCTGTGCCCACAAGAACATACTCCCCTTGGGCTTCTCCACCGGCCAGCCAGCACGATTCAACCCGCCAACAATTAGGTCGCGCCGCTTCTGATAGACGTTGCAAATCTTCTTGGTCTCTTCCTCGCACTCGCGTAGCGCGATGATCGAAGCGATCTGCACAGGCTGAAAATTGCCGTAGTCCAGGTAGCTCTTGATGCGTCCCAGCGCGCTCACCATTTTCTTGTTGCCCAACACAAAGCCCACGCGCCAACCCGCCATGTTGTAGCTTTTGGTCATCGAGAAAATCTCGACGGCGTGCTCGGTCGCCCCGCTGATCTGCAGGATACTCGGCGGCTGCCAGCCGTCAAAGCCCAAATCGGCGTAGGCAAAATCGTGAATCACCATCGTGCCGTGCTTGGCCGCCAAGTCGAGCAACTTCTTGAAGAAGTCCAGCTCCACCGTGTGCGTCGTCGGGTTATGCGGAAAACTCACCAGCACCGCTTTCGGCTTTTTCGTCTCCGTTTTGTAGACATGCTCCAGGCGATCCAGAAACTCCTCCGGGCTGTTCAGCGGTAGAATGCACGGAGTCCCCTCGGCCATGATCACGCCATATTGATGAATCGGGTAGCACGGGTTGGGCAGCGCCACCACGTCGCCGGGTCCGATCACCGCAAACATCAAATGCGCCAAACCCTCTTTGGCCCCGATCGTCGCGATGGCCTCGGTCTCCGGGTCCAGCTTCACGCCCCACTTGCGGTCATAGCGCTCGACAATCGCCTCGCGCAGCTTCGGTATCCCCTTGGACACGCTATAGCGATGATTCTTGGGGTTGCGCGCGGCCTCCACCAGCTTGTTCACAATCGCCCGCGGCGTCGCTCCGTCCGGGTTACCCATTCCAAAGTCCACCACGTCCTGCTGGGCTGCCCTCATCTTTGCCTTCATCTCATTGACGACGGCAAATACATAAGGCGGCAGCTTGGCGATGCGGTAAAACTCTTCGTTCGAAAAAGACATTCCCTCCATTGTAGAAAAGCCAATCCGGTTACAATCTCTTTCAACGATGAAAATTCGGCATTTGCTCTGTTTCGGCCTCGCCGCCGGTCTTCTTGGCCAACCCTCAAAACTCTCGATCGCCACCGTGATGCAAGGCCCCCGCTTCAGCGGCTACGCCCCCACCGCCGTGCGATGGTCCGGCGACGGCAAGATTGTCTTCTTCCAGTGGAAGCGCCACAGCGACTCGATTCGCGCCCCATTTGACACCTATTCGATTCATCGTGACGGCACCGGCCTCACGAAACTCACCGAGGAAGAAGCCCGCCTCGCCCCGCCCCCTACCTGCGATTACGACGACTCACAATCGCGTTGCGTCTACAACCAATCGGGCGACGTCTGGCTTTACGACTTCACCGCCAACAAAGCCAAACGCCTGACCGCCACCACCGATCTGGAATCGGCCCCCCGCTTCCTTCCCGGCGGCAAAGCCATCAGCTACCAGCGCGCCAACAACCTCTTCGCGCATTCCCTCCAAGACGGCAGTGTCGAACAGTTGACCGACATCCGCACCGGCAAGCCCTCGCCCGACGAGGAGGAACCCAGGAAAGACCCCAAGAAAGAACTCAGTTCCCAGGATTTCCTCAAGCAAGAGGAAAAGGACCTTCTTCTTACGATCAAAGAGCGCAACGCCCTGCGTGAGGAGGCCCGCGCCCGCCGCCGCCGTGAGAACCCACGCAAACCTTACTACCTTGCTCCGCGCACCACACCCACCGCCCTGCGCCTCACCGGTGACCGCAAACACGTGATTGCCATGCTCATGGAACGCCCCGACTCCGCCAAAACGGCTATCGTGCCCAATTACGTCACCGAGACCGGCTACACCGAAGATCTGGACGCCCGCAGCTTCGTGGGCGACGCCCAGAGTAAAGCGCGCCTCGCCGTTATCGATGTCGCCACCGGCGAAGTCAAGAACGTCGACCTCGGCCTGGGCGACAAGCCCAAGCCCGCCTCCGCCTTCGGCCTCACTTTGAGCGAGGACGGCACCAAGGCCATGTTCACTCTCCGCTCCACCGACAACAAAGACATTTGGCGCATGGCGCTGGACGCCCCCACCGCCAAAGCCCGCGTTCTGACAACCGAACACGATGACGCCTGGATCGGCGGTCCGGGCGTGTTGCGCGCCGGCTTTCTCGGCGACGGATCCACCATTTACTTCCAAAGTGAAAATACCGGTTACTCGCACCTCTACACCATGCCCTACGCGGGCGGAGCGCCGAAGCAACTCACCAGCGGCACTTACGAAGTTCTCGAAGTTGACTTATCGCGCGACAAGAAATCCTTCTATCTCACCACCAGCGAAGTCAGCCCCTACGAACATCACTACTATTCGCTCGACCCCGCCTCTGGCACCAAAAAGAAGCTCACCGCCAACACCGGTCGCCACCAGGTAACGCTGTCCCCGGACGAAAAATCGATGGCCGACGTCTATAGCTTCACCACCAAGCCCGACGAACTCTACATCGACGGAAAGCAAGTCACGACTTCGCCCTCACCCGATTTCCTGGCCCGTAAATGGCTCGAAACCCCCATCGTCGACATCACCGCCCGCGACGGCAAAAAAGTGCCCGCCCGCCTCTTTAAGCCTGCCAAGCCCAACGGCGCCGCCGTGGTCTTCGTTCACGGTGCCGGCTACGCACAGGACGTCCACAAATGGTGGAGCGCCAATTACTATCGCGAGTACATGTTCCATCACATCCTGATGGACGCTGGTTACACCGTGCTCGACATCGACTATCGCGCCAGCGCCGGCTATGGTCGCGATTGGCGCACCGGCATTTACCGCTTCATGGGCGGCAAGGACCTCGAAGACCATGTCGACGCCGCCAAATGGCTGGTCTCCACCCAAGGCGTCAACGCGAAGAAAATCGGCATCTATGGCGGCAGCTACGGCGGCTTCATCACATTGATGGCGCTCTTCACGACGCCCGACACCTTCGCCGCCGGCGCCGCCCTCCGCCCTGTCACCGACTGGGCCCACTACAACCACGGCTACACCTCCAACATCCTCAACGAACCCCAAAAGGACGCCGAAGCCTATCGCAAAAGCTCGCCCATCTATCACGCCCAAGGCCTCAAGGGCGCGCTCCTCATCTGTCACGGCATGGTCGACGTCAACGTCCATTACCAGGACAGCGTCCGCCTCGCTCAGCGCCTGATTGAGCTCGGCAAAGACAATTGGGAATTCGCCTCTTATCCGGTCGAAGACCACGGCTTCATCGAAGCCGCCTCCTGGACGGATGAGTACAAGCGCATCTTCCAGTTATTCGAGCGCACTCTGCGATAGTTAGTCCGTTGGTGCAGGGGGCGGAATGAACGCAAGTTCCGCCCCCTGCACCCTCACAACCCGCATGATCTTGAGCAGCAACTCTTCCTGGATTTGCAGATACTCGGCCCAATCGCTGGTCAGCACATAGGCAAAGACCTCAAGCTCCAACGCATAGACACCCAGCTTCATAAACCGAACGCGGCGCGATTCCACCGCGATGCGATCGTCCGACAACAGGTTCCGCAGCGCCCCGGTCAGCTTCTCGATCGCCTCTGGCCCCAGCCCGTACTTCACGTTCACCGTGTGCTTAAACAGAAGCCGGTCGCGCTGCCCCAGGTTTTCAATATTCATCGACGCCAACTGCCCATTCGGGATGTACAGCACGCTGCGCTGCACGGTGCGAAAACGGGTCGCCCGCAGCCCGATGTCTTCCACCGTGCCGACTGTAGTCCCAAACTGGCAACTGTCCCCCACTCGGATACTCTGGTCGCTGAGCAGCGACAAGCCCCCAAACACATTCTCCAGCGTCTTCTGCGCCGCAAACGCGATCGCGATGCCGCCAATGCCAAGCCCCGCCAGCGCCGCCGTGATGTCGAAGCCGAAGCTCTGCAGTCCGATCAGCACGGCGCCAAAAAGCACAAAAATCTGAAACAGCCGCCGCCCCAATTGCAGCATCGACTGCGTCGAATGCAACTGGTTGCGCCGCAGATATTCGCGCGCCCGGCCATCCAGATGATTGATGACGCTAAAAATCGCCCAAACCCAGGCCGCCAGCCACAACACCACCAGCACGCGCACATACCAAACCCGGTAAAGCAACGGCAGTCCCAACAAACGCGAGGCGAAGTTGTGCAACACAAGCGCCACAAA
>JANXUM010000252.1 GCA_025356215.1 Bryobacter sp.
TCGCGATTGCAGACTGTGATCTCGCGGTTTACGTTCTAGAGACGATTGGGGGCGCAATCGCTCGCGCCCCCAATCCTAAACAGTCGGACAGAGTAAAAACGGAGGTTGGAGAATGGCGAAAGCGTTAGTTGTCGACGATTCGAGGGCGGTCCGGATGATTCTGGGCAAGATCCTGAGGGAACTTGGATTCGATGTCTGCGAGGCGGGAAATGGCCGGGAAGGGTTGGAAGTATTTGGGAGAGAACGCGCGGAGATCGAACTTGTCCTGGCGGACTGGAACATGCCGGAAATGAATGGGATGGAGTTGCTGCGGGAGTTGCGCAAGGACCCAACCTTAGCGGGGCTCACCATCGTGATGGTAACCACGGAGACGGAGATCGACCAAATGGCGGCGGCGCTGGAGGCGGGGGCGAATGAGTATGTCATGAAGCCGTTCAGTAAAGAGATCCTCGTCGAGAAGCTACAGATGGTTGGTTTACTGGATTCGCGGAGCTTTGCGTGATCCGCAGCAACAAACGCACGCTGCAGCCGGGGGAACGAATCCGGGTGCTGGTGGTGGACGATTCCGTCGTTATCCGGCGCCTGGTGACGCACGCTCTCGAGGAAGATCCGCTGATCGAAGTGGTGGGCACGGCGTCCAATGGGGCCATCGCGCTCCAACGAATTCCACAATTCAACCCGGATGTGATGACGCTGGACATTGAGATGCCGGAGATGGACGGGTTGGAAACGCTAAAGCGTCTGCGGGCGGACAATCCGCAGCTTAGAGTGATTATGTTCAGCACTCTAAGCGAGCGCGGAGCGGCGGTCACGATGGAAGCGCTGAGCCTGGGCGCGGATGACTACGTGACAAAGGCGTCCAACGAAGGATCGCTGGACCGGTCCATGGCGCGGCTGCGCGGAGAATTGGTCCCGAAGATCAAGCAGTTTTTCCATCTACCGGCGGAACCGGCATCCCCGGTAAACAGGCCGGAAGCAGCCGCTGAGATTAAGACGACGCTGGCACTTCGGATGATGAAGATACAACCGAAAGTTTTGGTCATCGGAGTGTCCACCGGCGGCCCCAATGCGCTGGGGGCGATTCTACCGACGCTGCCGGCGGACTTTCCGCTACCGATCCTATTAGTTCAGCACATGCCGCCGATGTTCACGCGGTTACTGGCGGAGCGGCTGGACGCCTCTTGCAAGCTGGCGGTACACGAAGCGCAGGGGGGCGAGGAGGTGGCCGCCGGCAAGATTCTGATTGCTCCGGGGGACTATCACATGAAGACAGTAAGGAATGGGCTCAGCGTCCAAGTCTGCATCGATCAGACGGCGCCGGAGAACTCTTGCCGCCCGGCCGTGGACGCTCTGTTCACCTCGGTGGGACAAGTCTACGGCGGCGCGGCAATCGCCGTGATTCTGACCGGCATGGGAAGCGACGGACTGCACGGCGTGCGGATACTCAAGAAGCAAGGCGCCACGATCCTGGCCCAGGACGAGGCGACAAGTGTCGTGTGGGGAATGCCTGGGGCAGTGGCCAACGCAGGCTTGGCCGACATGGTGCTTCCGTTAGACCGGATTGTGCCGGAGATTTTGAGCGCGGCTGGCCGCGCATGAGGAGACAACGATGACAGCTCAAACCGCACCGGCGGAAATTCGCGCGGACCATTACCGCTTTCTGCAGGAACACGTGTACGCGCAGTCCGGAATCGTTCTGGAGGGCGACAAGCACTATTTGTTCGAGTGCCGCCTGGCGCCGATCGTACGCCAGATGGGCTTGGGATCGATCAACGATCTTTGCGCATTGCTGATGGCGACGCGCGCTCCGGAGGTAGGCCGCCAAGTGGTAGAGGCGATGACGACGAACGAAACCTACTTCTTTCGCGACCCGGCGCACTACGATGCCATACGTAAGGTTCTGCTCCCGCGGTTGCGGCAGGACCGCGGTGACGTCAAAAAGCTGCGATTCTGGTCGGCCGCCTCGTCAACCGGGCAGGAGGCGTACAGCTTGGCGATGGCGCTGCTGGAGGACGGATTTGGCGATTGGAACGTGCAGATTCAGGGCACAGACTTTTCCTCGGCGGTGTTGGATCGGGCCCGCGAAGGCAAGTATCAGCAGATTGAGGTAAATCGAGGCCTGCCGGCGTCACTGCTGGTGAAGCACTTCCGGCGGGTCGGAGTGGATTGGCAAATCAGCGAGACGCTGCGACGGATGGCGCGTTTTGACTCCATCGACTTGAGGGCGAACATGCGGGCCCTAGGCCCGTTCGACTTGGTGTTTTGCCGAAACGTGATGATCTACTTCGACGCCGAGACGAAACGGAAGATCCTCAAAGAAATTCACGGTACTTTATTCCGGGGCGGATGGCTACTGCTTGGGGGCGCCGAGACGGCTTTCGGAATCGACGAGTGGTTCGACAAACAGAGTATTGAGGGCGCAACGGTATACGTTGCCCGTTGAAAGGGATTGCTATGACCTCTGAAGTTATGACCAGTGAAATGAAGCTTGAGATTTCGGCCGGGGAGGTAGCGCAAATTGTCTCGTCGGTTTGCCAGACGATGCTCGGAATCGACGCCGAGCCGGTGGATCGGCCGTGGTTTTCCAACGGGGAGCGCTTGACGGCCGCAGTGCAACTATCGGGGGACTGGAACGGCGCTGTGGCGATCGAGTGCGATCCGAGGCAAGCTTGTTTATTTGCCGGGCGTTACTTGTCGATTGAGGCGCCGGAAGGGATGGACGACATGGTGCGTGACGTGTTCGGGGAGTTGGCAAACATGATCGGCGGCAACTTCAAGTCGGCCTTGTCGCGGGGGATCCAACTGTCGACGCCATCGGTTGTCGATGGCGGAGGTTACAACCTGAGATTTTGTCGGGCCAAGGTCTCCGAGCAGTTGGCGTTTGACTGTGTCGACGGGACTTTCTGGGTAACCGTATTTTCGATGCCGGAATAAACGCAGCCCCGAAAAGAAAACGCGCCGGTCACAAGTGAGACCGGCGCGTTATCGCAGCCCGAAGCAAGACTGGCGTTACTAGAAGCTGAAGCGGAGGCTTAACTGGATGCGCCGGTTGGCCGATGATCCGCCGCCACCGCCGCCGCCACCGGGACCACCGCCAAAGCCGCCACCGGTCGCCGTTGAGAGACCGAAGTTGGGCGAGTTCAGAGATCCGACCGGTGCCGCGTAGTTGACGTGATTCGTAATGTTCTGGGCCTGAGCGCTGAGGGTCAGGTTGTATTTGGCCGTGCCGCCACCGAACATTCCGCCACCGCCCATACCACCGCCACCACGGTCGCCGCCGCCGCCGCGACCGCCGCCGCCGCCGGGACCGCCGCCGCCCATCATGCCGCCGCGCATCATCGCAGCCATCGGATCATTCGGGTTGGCCGCATTCTTCTCGCCGCCGAAGCCCCAAGTACGGCTGAGACGGAGGTTGAGGCTGAAGGAACCCGGGCTGTTGCCGGAGTTGCGACTGAGCAGGGCTTGGCCGGGCTTGGGATTGGTGTCGAGATATTGATTGTTGTAAAAGACAATTCCTGGACCGGGGCCCGCCGCGATACCCGGACGATGATTTTGCAGTTGGTTATCGCCGTACGTGTCGCGACCGGTAACGATGTTGTAGGCGCCGCCGGTGGAGGCTGACATGAACGGCGCGAGGCTAATGCCCTTGGGAAGTGTGATGGACCCGCCCATCAAACCGCGATGGCGGACGTCGTAGCCGGAGCGGCCCCAATCGGCGGCTGTGTCATAGGTGTTATTGGGAAAGCTACCGGCCCCGTCGGTATTGCCGCGGGCCTTGCCGAAGGAGTAAAAACCGAACCCGGTAATTTTGCGATTGATGCGGGCACTGACATTGGTGACCAGTTGATCTTGCAAGAAGCGACCGGTCGCTTCGTAGTTATACAAATTGCCAGCAGCGGCTCCGTAAGGATATACAGCGGTTGCCGGCGTGAGCGGATTATAAGTGCCCAAGAGCGGCGTATTGATGTTGCGGCTGCGCAGTTGATGGACGCCGATCGTGTGGTTGTAGTTGATGCCGACAGTGATGTTCTTCGGCAAGGCACGCTCGAGACCGAAGTTCATCTGGATCAGGTACGGGTTGTTCAAGTCTTTGTCGATCAGACGCGTCGTGCCCAAGCGAGCGAAACTTTGCAGACTGCTCACCGAGGGGAAGTTGGGATAGAAGTCGGGCGCATTCACAACATATTGCTGCTGGGCCACGCCATTGAGGCGCTTGGCCGACAGAACAAGATCCTCGCTGAAGCGATCGTAGAAGATACCGCCGCCGGTGCGGATGATCGTCTTGCGGACGCCTCCGGCGCCCGGCTTACCGACACCCCAGGCGAGGCCGAAGCGGGGGGCGAAATTCGCCTTCTGGTTGATGTTGCCCTGGGTCTCAAAACGCAGACCGGAGTTGATGCTGAGGTTGGGCTTGAGGCGCCAGTCGTCCTGGATGAAGAGGCCCGCGTCAAACTGGGTTACGCCCTGCAGCGGGATCCCGGCGTTGAGCGAGAATTGTTGAGCACCGCCGCCAAGAGCCTTAATTTGGGCGATCGAGAGGCCGTCGGCAATGCCCTTCTGCGTGATGGCGTAGGAATTCAAAGTGAGAAAAGTAAAGCTGCCATTGTAGCCGTTGGTGCTTTGATCGTTCTGGGAGACGCCGCGAAGTCGGCCGCCGAACTTGATCAGGTGGGCCTTGGCCGAGTAAGACGTGAGGTTGGAATACTCATAGCGCTTCTCATCGGTGAAGTTGTTGCTAAAGCGGGCGGCACCGCCCGTGAAGGCGTCGGCCACCGAGATCGTCGGCGAGCCACTCTTACCGGTCTGATCGCCTCTGGAGTCGATGAATTGGAAGCGGCTCTCATTGATGATCTTGGCGCTGGCAAGCCAGGTTTCGGTCAACTGTACCTGATTGGTTTTGCTAACAGTGTTGGTGGCAAGTTCAGGCAGGGTGAAGGTGCTGAGACCGGCGTTGTCGCTCGTGTTTCGTCGGAAAGAATAGCGCGCGGTTAGGCTGTGCTTGGGATTCAATTGGACATCGAAGCGCGGGGTGATGCCGAAGTTCTTGCCGGGATTGTCGACGTTCCGAACGAAACTAATCGGCTGGAATGCGCTATCGAGATAGCGCGCGTTGATCAGGCTGGCCTCGTCGCTGATGCGCGATTCAACCTCGAGTGCAAAGCTGGAAGCCTTGGTCACCGGCCCGCTAATGCTGCCGTTGATGTTGTTCTGGTAGGCATCGGGCTTGGTGGCGGCAAAGGTGTTGCGCGAGTTGAAGATGTTGTTGCCGGCGTTGTAAAAGAATTGGCCGCGGAATTTGTCCGAGCCCGGCTTGGTGAAAATCTCGATGCGCCCAAAGCCGATGCGGTCGTATTCAGCAGAGAAGGGATTGGAGTTGACGCGGATCTCGCGGATGGATGCCTTGGGGGGCAGCATGCCGCCCGAGAATCCATCGATAAACATCTGCGCGCCATTGGGTCCGGCGGCGGGGCCGGCGAGAGCGTTCAGCTCGTTCTGCAAGTCGTCGGGGTTATCCGACAGCATGGCGAGGTCTTCGCCCTTCAACACGAGCGCGCCCACGTTGTTGGCAGAGTCGAGATCGATGGAGATGGTGTCGGTAACGGTGATCTCCTGCTTAGCCGATTCGATGTTTAGCTTCGCGTTGATGCTGATCTGCTTACCGGTGGCGATCTCGAAATTGGCCTGTTCAAAGAGCGTGAAGCCAGTGGAGGAGACGCGGATGGTGTAGCGCCCGCCGGGGATGCCATTGATGGTGAATCGGCCCTCGGCGTCGCTGCCGATGACTTTCACGAATCCGGCGGGACCGGACAGCGTAACCGAGGCGCCGGGAATCGGAGCGCCCGAGGGATCGCTCACTAAACCCTTCAAGATCGAGCCCGTGGGGGCTTGGGCAAAGCTTGTTGCGGCAAATGCCAGCAGGCTAAAAATAATGGACAGAAATCGACCGTGGGAGGTCATGGTTGCTCCTAGTGCAAGAATTCGAGAATGTGTTTCGATGGGCTGATTGGTTCGGACGGAAGCGCGCAACTACTGCGGTCCGCCCATTCCGCCGCCGCCCATAGCGCCGGCGCCGCCATCCAAATTCCAGGTGCCAAGCTGCGAGGCGCGGGACCCGTTCGCCGGGGTGGCCAAAATAGGCTCAACACCGGCAAGGATGGTAATGGCAACCACCTTGGTTGGATCTTTGGTTTTGCTCACGGACAGGATGAGCGGTTCGTCTTTCTTCAAGTCGGCGAGAGTGATGACAGGGGAACGGTCAATCGCCATGCCCATCATGTCGCCGCCACCGCGACGCCCGCCGCCGGGAGCGCCACCCATACCGCCAGGGCCCATGGGTCCGCCGGGACCACCCATCATCGGACCGCCGGGGCCACCGGCACTGCGGGGCGGGCCGCCTTGGCCAGTCGGAGCACCGGCAGGGGCACCGGTAGCGGGAGCGCCATTGGCAGGGCCACCGGAAGCGGGAGCGCCGCCAGCACCCTGAGGACGCATCGCATTACCCCCGGGTGCGCCGCCAGGCATTCCTCCGCGTCCGGCCCCGCCGCCGTTAATGGACATGGCCATCATCTGCGCGGCCATCTCGGCCAGCTTCTTCAAATTCGTGTCTTTGCCAACCGTGACCTTGACGAGCTTTTTCGTGTCGAGGTCCTGAACGGTGATGACGCCAGCGGCGACGTCGATGCTCTTGATGGTTGCGGCAATGTTTCGGAACGCGCCGCTAATCACTTGGTCGGCCGCGTAGGAAGTACCGTCGGCGCTCTTGACACCCAGAGCGCGGACTTGGTCGTCCACCTCGATATCGGCAATGGAACTGCCCGCCGCGTCGGAATACTTGACGCTGCCCTCGGCATAGCGCTTCACGTCCGCTTTGGCGTTGAACACAACCTTCATCGGCTTGACGCCATCGGTGCCGCGCGAGTTGATCGTCACGGTGTTGGACGCCTTATCCACTGCGGTGACGATACCCGACACACCCTTGGTATTCCAGAGCATTTGATCGGCCTGCTGCTTCTTTGCGATATCGGACTTGCTCATCACGACAAGGATCGTCGCTTGGACAACTCCGTCGGCGAGTGGGCCTCTAGCCACAACGCGGTCGCCAGCGGCAACGACGCTCAGCTCAGTGGGCTTGGCGTTGGCCATGCTGGTCTCGCCTACAGGCAACTGCGACACCTTGGCTGTGGGAGCCACCTTTACCTTGGTCTCAGTGCCGTCGTCTGCTTTGATCGTGAGCGTGCGCGCGGCGGCGTCGGCCGCGGTAATCGTCCCGACGATGGGCTTGGGGGCCGGGGCGGGCGTCTGGGCCCAGGTTGCAGCCGCCATGACTGCTACGGCCACAAGCCGCGAAATTGAAGTAATCTGTTTCATCTCTCTATTGTCGACGATAGTTAAGACGAGAAAGTTAGAGGCAAGATCCAATTTCGATGTAAAGTTTTGTGAAGCTTAAGTAAGGTCGCAACGCGTGATGGGATGCCTTATACTGGGAATCGTTGAGAATCAGCGTTCCCGTCAGTAAGGGCATTGAATCCTTTTTCGGCACTCGAGACGAAAACATTCGTCTTCTCGAGCGCAATCTTAGCGTTCGTACACTTTTACGCAGCGGCGAAATGGATGTCGAAGGCGAAGAGCGGGCCGTCGAGCGCGCCAAGGCGATCTTTGAAGATTACCTGACCTTGCTCAAAGAAGGTCATGCGGTCTCAAATCCCGAACTCAATAATCTACTCCGTGTGGTCACGACGGACGACCAAACCAGCCTTCGCAACTTGTACCTCAGCGGACGGCAGCGCAGCTTTGGCAAGAAAATTCTGGCGCCAAAGACGATTAACCAAAGCCGCTATGTCGAAGCGATTGAGAAGCACGACCTGACTTTTGGCATTGGGCCGGCCGGGACCGGCAAGACCTACTTGGCGGTGGCGATGGCCGTGTCGGCGCTGCTCAACAAACAGGTTTCGCGCATCATGCTGACGCGGCCGGCGGTGGAGGCTGGCGAGCGGCTAGGGTTCTTGCCGGGCACACTGCAGGAAAAAGTCGACCCCTATCTGCGTCCCCTGTATGACGCTTTGTTTGAAATGATCGACGCCGAGCGCGTTGAGAAGCTCTTGGAGAAGAATGTGATCGAAGTCGCTCCGATCGCGTTTATGCGCGGTCGGACGCTGAACGACGCCTACATCATCGTCGACGAGAGCCAAAACTGTACGCCCGATCAGATGAAGATGATCCTGACGCGGCTGGGCTTCAATTCAAAGATGGTCGTGACGGGCGACATCACGCAGATCGATCTGCCGGGCGGCAAACGCAGCGGCCTGGTGGAAGTTACAGAGGTTCTCAAGGGTGTCGAAGGCGTCGCCTTTATTCATTTCGACGACATGGACGTAGTGCGCCATAGCTTGGTGCAGCGGATCGTCCGCGCCTACGAATCGTACTCGATCAAGACCGGCATTGGCCGTCAAATGCTTCTCAAGCTCGACGAGCCCGCCCCGGTAAGCGCCGCCGTCGCCAGCATGACGCCGGGCACCCCCGATCTCCCCGAAGCCTGATGGGCAAACGAGCCTCCATCTTGTTCAAGAAGTCTCTTTCCAAAGAGGAGAGAGATGAGTTGCGCGCATTCGCCGAGTCGGTTGCTTGCGATGTCCTGGAGGGGCGCGGCTTTACTTGCCTCATCACCGGCGACGACCAGATGCAGGCGCTCAATCGCGATTTCCTGAAACACGATTACGCGACCGATGTGTTGAGCTTCCCCGCCCCGGACGGCGCTGACCTGGGAGAGATGGCGATTTCGATTGACCGCGCGCGCGAGCAGGCGACCGCACACGGGCACGCCGCGATCGCAGAGGTCAAGATCCTCATGCTGCACGGGGCGCTGCATTTAGCGGGCCACGATCACGAGACGGATAAAGGCAAGATGAGGCGCCTGGAGTCGAAATGGCGCAAGACGCTGGGTTTGCCCACAGGGCTGATTGAAAGGGCGCGGCGATGATTCTGCTGTTCTGGATCGCGCTTTACGCTTTGACGCTGGCGGCGCTAATGATGTTTTCCTTCGTCCAGTTGTTGTATCTCGAGAGCTTGCGTTTGCGATCGCGCGACTCCCAGGCGCTCGAATATTTCAAGGATGAAATCGCACCCGCTTTGGGGATGGAGACCGACCAGGCCGCGTTGATCTTTAGCCTGTACAAGCACGCGCTACTTGTGTGCATCGGCGTGTTGGCGCTGTATCTGAGCCTGGGCGGGCCGAATCTGTTTATCGACATCGCCGAGAGCTTGTTGACGGCGCTGGCCTCGATGGCGGTCTTCTCCTACGTCGTGCCGCAAGTGATGTACCGCCGCTCCGGGGGACGGATTTTGCGACCGTTGACGCCGCTCTTGAAGGTAGCCGCGTTGCTGATGCGACCGTTTGCGGCGCTCTTGAGCTTTGCCGAAACCTTGGCTGAGATTAGCAGCCCGGCCGAGAGCCTTGAGGAAGGTGCCAGCCCGCAAGAAGAAATCGAAGCCCTCATCGCCGCCGGCGAAGAGGAAGGCTTGATCGAGGAGGGCGACAAAAAGCTGATCCATTCGGTCATGGCCTTCGGCGACAAGCGAGTGCGAGAGGTAATGACGCCGCGCCCCAGCATTGTGGCCATCGACGGCGCCAAGTCGGTGGAAGAGCTGCGCCGCCTGCTGATCAATGAGCAGTTTTCGCGCATCCCGATTTACGAAGGCGACATTGACCGGATCAGCGGATTCGTTCACGTCAAGGACCTGTTCGAGGTGGAAGAGAAAAATCGCGGCGGGCTGAAAGCGGCTGACCTCAAGAGGCCGATCGCGTTTGTGCCGGAAACGAAGTTTGTCACCGAGTTGCTCAAAGAGATGCAGCAGGATGGAAATCATATGGCGATCGTCGTTGACGAATACGGCAATACGGCCGGCTTGGCGACGATGGAGGACTTGGTGGAGGTCGTCTTCGGCGAGATCCGCGACGAGCACGAGCCGGGCGATGACTTGGTGCGCGAGGCGGACGGCTCTTTTCTGGTGGCGGGGAGCTTTGACGTCGATCACTTGCGCGAGTTGGTTGAATTTAGCCCCAGCGACGAGATCGAGGCCACGACCGTAGGTGGCTTAGCCACGGAATGGTTCGGCCGGGTGCCTAAGGCCGGCGAATCGATCGAGCACGACGGCGTGCGTCTGGAAATTATCGCGGCCGACGAGCGGCGCGTCGAACGTGTACGCTTAAGCCGAATCCCCGAAGTCGAAGAACTGAACCATGCCGAAGAAACCAAAGACCAATCCTGAGACCGGCGGCCCACAGCGCTTTGGCCACGTGGCCATCGCCGGGCGGCCCAACGCGGGCAAGAGCACGCTGCTGAACGCCTTGCTCGGCACCAAGCTGGCGATCGTATCGAACAAGCCGCAGACGACGCGATCGAGCATTATGGGCGTTGCGACGATCCCCGGCGGGCAGATCGTGTTCTTCGACACGCCCGGCATCCATCGCGGCGACACGCTCATCAATCGCCGGATGATGCAGAGCGTGCGGGCGGCGATTGAGGGCAAAGATTTACTGCTCTACGTTGCCGACGCGACGACCTTGCCCGACGCGGCCGTGGTGCCCGAGAGCGAGAAGGAAGCGCTCGACGCCTTGCGCAAGGCGCGCGAGGAGCACCGCGTGCCGACCTTTCTTGTGTTGAACAAAGTCGACCAGATCGACGACAAGCGGTTGCTTCTGCCTCGCTTGGAAGCTTTTGCGGCACTGCTGCCGTTTGACGAATTGTTTCCGATTTCGGCGCGCAAGGGCGACGGCGTGGACGCATTGCGGAGCGCGATCCTCGCGCGTCTACCGGTGGGGGAGCCGCGTTTCGAAGCCGATTACCTGACCGACATGCCGGAGCGCAACATCGCGGCCGAAGTGATCCGTGAGCAAATTCTGCGGCTGACGAACGAGGAAGTTCCGCACAGCGTGGCCGTGGTTGTGGAGAAGTGGGAAGTCAAACCGAACGTTGTGCATGTGATGGCCAGCATCGTTGTCGAGCGGCCCGGGCAGAAGCCAATCCTGGTCGGGGCTGGCGGCGCGATGATCAAACGGATTGGAACGGACGCACGAAAAGAGATGGAGTCTCTGCTAGGGCACAAAATCTTCCTCGAACTCTTTGTCAAGGTAAAGCCCAAGTGGCGTGAGAACGAATCGTTCTTGAACGAGTTGGGATGGCAAAATAAAGGTGAGGTCTCATGAAACAAATTCTGACGGTGGCGATGCTCCTGGCCACGTTCCTTCTGCCGGCGGCGGCGCAAAAGAAGATTAGCGACGCCACGATCACCGATCAAGTGCGCCTGCGCCTGTCCAGCGACTCCGAAGTGAAGGGCGGCAGTCTCGATGTTGACGTCAAGGATGGAGTGGTGACAGTGAAGGGCCGCGTGGGAACGGATCGCGCTCATCAGAAAGTTGACCGGATCGTAAAAAAGGTCAAGGGCGTTACCAAGGTCGTAAATCAGGTTGCGGTTGAGCGGTAGATGAAAGTTGCGGTCATCGGCACAGGCTATGTGGGCTTGACGACGGGAGTGTGCTTGGCGCACGTTGGGCATGAAGTTCTTTGCCTGGACGTCGATCAGGCAAAGATCGAGGCATTGAACGCGGGAAAGATTCCGATCTTTGAGCCTGGACTGGCGGAACTGTTGGAAGGGGCGCGGGCGAGGATCCGTTTCACGTCCGACTATGCCGAAGCGATCCCGGAGGCGGACGTGGTGTTTATCGCTGTGGGAACGCCCAGCTTGCCCGACGGGGGTCCCGATCTAAGGTATCTTGAGGCGGCCAGTAAAAGTTTAGGCGAGCACATCGCGAGCCCGTTCACGGTGGTGGTGAACAAATCCACCGTGCCGATCGGAAGCGGCAATTGGGTGGGGGCGCTGATCCGCGAGTCGCAGCGATCCGTTGGAAAGTCGGCAGCCTTCTCAGTCGCGAGCAATCCAGAATTTTTGCGCGAAGGATCGGCCATTCACGA
>JANXUM010000609.1 GCA_025356215.1 Bryobacter sp.
TCATCCCCCGCCGTCCCCGTCTTCGACTCGCCATAAGGATAGTAATTCGACCCATTCCCCTTACTCTGCAGCCGATCCGCCGTAAACTCGCTCTCGGTGCCGGTATACCAGTTCTGCGAGCAAATTCGCTTACCCACCAGCCGAGCACCCATATAGACATGCTCCTCACTGGCGGTAATCACGTTATAGTCGCCACTCGACGACCAGCCTACACAATAAACCCCCATCTTCTGCCCGCCCGGCGAGTAAAAAATCACCTGCTCGCCGTTGGTCTCCCAGGGCGAACCACTCACCGTGCCGTTATTATCAATACCCAGACAACTCCGCGTCCCCTGGTTCCGCCAAACCCGCCGGTTATCCGGCGCATACAAATAATCCTCGGCGCCCTGCGGATGAGTCGCGTTCGTCATCCGGTTCGATGCGTCATAACTCAGCGACATCGTTCCGCCACCCTTTGGCATCGCCGTCATGTTCCCATTCGCGTCATACGAGTCACCGCTCAAAGAGATGCTTCGTCTCAGCGCTGCTAATGCCCGCCATATCGTCATACCCGTAAGTCACCGACCGCGCCAACGAATCTGGCAAGCAAAAGTTCGCCCGCCCTGCTGCGTTGCGCCGCCGTAGCCGCCGCGAAGAAAAACCACTAATCATAGACCGTCCGTGATTAACGAAAGATTACCTTCATTCAACCCTTCCCTCAAAAACAGCTTAATAAACGAAAGGCACTTGTCATCCCGAATGACAACCAGGTAGTAGTAGCCAAGAGGCAGGCTACCGCTCTTGCATACAGATATGTCACATACAAGCTCAGCTTTGACCCGTGATTCAACTCCGATTGCAAGTACGGTTATGTCCTTGCTCAAATCGAGGCCCACTTTGCCAGCGTTGACCGTCAAGTCAAACATGCCCAGTCCAGTGATCGAGCCAGAGGTTCTGAGCGAAATCGGAATGCGCAAAGGGCGATTGAGGTCGACGTACACTTCGGTAACATCCACGGAAAACCCTCGGAGCGAGGTCTTGAGGCGATATTGCCCCGTCTCCCGAAATGAGTACCTTGCGACTCCACTTCTGTCAGATCGCGCGACGCCAATAAACTTGTTAGATCCCACCTCTGTTATCTCGATCTCCGCTCCGAATAGGTAATTACCTGAAGTGGCCGTAATACGAAACTCAACGGGACCACCACTAAGAACCAGTTGGCTAAAACTGAACGCACAGAGTATGCTTAAAGTCACGGTAAACGACATATTAGTTTTTGATACACTTCGCGAAAATCGTGTCCGAGATATTCTTCGTGTTTTTAGGATCAACCTTAATACCAAAAAGCCCTTGAATCTCCTCATCATCGTATCCGAGAGTGTGCAGTGCCTCGTGAAGAAGGAACGCCGCATTAACACTCGCAAGGTCACTAATCAAGTCGGGATTAATGTAGCTAACGTTTCCGAACATCGCAGTTTGAGCGGTCAGTCCAGAAGGATTAGCCGAGAAGTACGCTTTTATTTGAGCTCCGGAACCGAACAGTTTGTCAGCTTCATATTGCTTCGCACGCGATGATTGCTCGGATCCGAGATTTAGCATTCCAGCAAGCTTTGTCGACGTCGTGCCGTCTTCGAAGGACAAGCCAGAGGCAATTTGACTTACGCTGTTGATATCCGCCGACTGTCCAAATTTCTCCCCGAGCTTTCCGAAGAGAGTTTTGCAATCCTTGGACCAGTCATTGCCCTTATTCTGAACAAAATCTCCTGCGAGCCGAAGGCGGTTTTGCGCCTTGTCAAACTTCGAAAGGGTCGGCCCACTAGGGGTCCCACTTGAGCCATCCCACGGTGACCAGTAACAGACCGTACCGTCTTCGTAATGAGTACAGTCTATCCAGGTAGAGTGCTCAAAATCGAAATCGGTCTCCGCGAAAAGGCCATTGGGATCGTTTGCATTCACTGGACTAGCGATGGCGTACGACAATTTGTTGAGAGCTGTCGGATTAGCCAATCCTTGAACTCGAAAGCGATCAACCGAAGTGAAGGCACCCAGTCCACTGCCGTAATACCGCTGATCCGCATAATCCAACCCGGTCCCCTGATCCCGCGTATAAGTCGCAAACCCCTCCCGGTCATCGCCCGCCGCCCCCGTCTTCGACTCGCCATAAGGATAGTAATTCGATCCATTGCCCTTGCTCTGCAACCGATCCCCCGTAAAATCACTCACGGTGCCGGAAGACCAGCTTTGCGAGTAAATCCGCTTACCCACCAGCCGCGCCCCCATATAGACATGCTCCTCAGTGGCGGTAATCGCGCTGTAGTCGCCGCTCGCCGACCAGCCCACGCAGTAAACTCCCATCTTCTGCCCGCCCGGCGAGTAAAAGATCACCTGCTCGCCGTTGCTCTCAGCCCCCGAAGCCCCCACAGTCCCGCTGTTATCGACACTCTGGCAGCTCCGCGTACCCTGGTTCCGCCAAACTCGCCGATTATCCGGCGCATACAAATAATCCTCGCCGCCCTGCGGATGAGTGGCGTTCGTCATCCGGTTCGATGCGTCATAACTCAGCGACATACTCCCGCCGCCCTTCGGCATCGCCGTCATGTTCCCATTCGCGTCATACGAGTAACCGCTCGACGAGATCCGATTCGTATTCCCGTCCACCAGCAAGCTGCTCACCGGCCCGCTCCCCTGCGTCACGCTCTGGGCCAGCCGATTCCCAAATCCATCGTAAGCGAACGAAAGTCCCCAAGTCGAGTTATTCGTAGTTGACGCGCTAATCAACCGCTCTAATTCGTCATAGGCGTAAACAACATCCTCGCCCGTCAACCAATTCTTCTGCGACACAATCTTCCCATCGTTCGCCGTCGCGCTAAAGCGATACTCCACATCGATCAGCGACCCCTTGGTCATCCGCGTCATCTGGCCCAGCGCATTGTAACTGCGTGATTCACTAACTCCCAAATGCGTCAACCCCGCAATCGACCCA